>CAJXRC010000051.1 GCA_913058405.1 uncultured Colwellia sp.
CGAGATCTAGTACGGTCTCGTGGGCTCGGAGATGTGTATAAGAGACAGGCCTAGTGATAGGTGATGTAGAATTGTTTTGCCTAGTCAATAATAGCCGTGTAACCCCGATGAAAATGTTGGCAGTCACTGGCTCAAATGGTAAATCTACCGTAGTGTCATTGTTAGCGTATATCGCAAAAGCGATTGGCGTAAACGCTGCATTGGCAGGAAATATTGGTGAGCCAATACTTGATCTGCTACAAAGTGAGGGTGTAGATGATATTCAGCATTCTAATCAGCCAGAAACCATCATTGTTGAACTTTCTAGTTTCCAATTAGAGACATTATCTAGCATGCAGGCTATCGCCGCTAGTATGCTTAATCTAAGTGATGATCATCTCGATAGGCACAAGACCCTCGCTAATTATCAGGCAATTAAACAAAGCATTTACTCACAAGCAAAAATTGCCGTAGTGAGTAGAGAAGATCAAGCGTCAAATACCTTAGTTGTAGCTCAGGATACTATTTCCTTTGGTTTAGATAAACCAGACCAAGGCCACTTTGGTTTGAACGTTATTGATAACAAACAAGTATTGATGTTTGGTGAGCAATCATTGATTTCACTAGATGCTCTACCACTTGCCGGTATGCATAATGCCCTGAATTACATGGCGGCTTTAGCACTTGGTTATAGCGCTGGTTGGTCATTATCGGCTATGACAGAGAATCTTACTGGTTTTGTAGGCTTGGCTCATCGTTGTCAACGAGTGATTAGTACCGATGATATTCAATGGATTAATGACTCTAAGGCGACAAATGTTGGTGCAACACTTGCTGCGATTACCGGTTTAGCCCCAACGCTTTTGGCTAAAGATAAGTTAATTCTGATTGCTGGTGGGGATGGTAAAGGTGCTGATTTCACTGCTTTAACGACAATATTGAATTGTGATGTAAATCAGTTGATTACTTTAGGTAAAGACGGCGCTGAGATAGCTGAATTAGTGAGTGATGCCATTCAAGTGAATACCCTGACTGAGGCAGTAGATCAAGCAAAGAAAATTGCAGAGCCTGGTGATATGGTCTTACTTTCACCAGCATGCGCTAGTATTGATATGTTCAAAAATTATCAAGTACGGGGTGAGCAGTTTATTACCGCAGTGCAAGCTAAGGAGGTCTCATGTCGCTAGAAAAAACCATGACTTTAGCTAGAACTGTGTCTTTAGAAACAACTCAAGCAATATCAAAGACGTTATCACAAGTGCCGGTACCGCCATTACCTGAGTGGATTAATCGCTTTATGGCGGGGTCAAATCAATATGGCGCAAACGCCTTTGACCGCAGTTTTATTGTATTAGGTTTGACCATGTATATGGTTGGGCTGGTCATGGTTGCATCTTCTTCAATACCTGTCGCTGAACGTTTATTTAATAATCCCTTTCATTTCGTTATTCGCCACGGTATCTATATTGGCTTGAGCCTTGCTGTTGCCGGTGTAGCTTTACAAATCCCTATGTCTTGGTGGCATAAAAATAGTAGTTACTTATTAGGTTTTGCCATTGTCTTGCTGGTTACTGTGTTGCTGATCGGTCGTTCAGTAAACGGTTCAACCCGTTGGATTGTGCTCGGCCCCATTACAGTGCAAGCAGCAGAGCCAGCTAAATTGTTTTTCTTTTGCTACTTATCTGCTTATTTAGTACGTCGACGTGAACAAGTAATGGAAAACCTAAAAGGTTTTATTAAACCGTTAATTGTATTTGGCGTTATGGCAGCATTGTTATTATTACAGCCTGATTTAGGTACCGTTATTGTGATGTTTGTTACCACATTCGGTTTACTATTTTTAGCGGGTGCAAAGTTATGGCAATTTATCGCCATGGCTTTAGTAGGTGCAACATCATTAGGAATGCTCGCTTATTTTGAACCTTATCGCTGGCGACGAGTGACAAGCTTTTTAGACCCATGGCAAGATCCGTTTGGCAGTGGATACCAACTAACCCAGTCATTAATGGCTTATGGCCGTGGCGAAGTATTAGGTCAAGGGTTAGGGAATAGCATACAAAAATTAGAGTATCTACCTGAAGCGCATACCGATTTTGTTATGGCTGTTTTGGCTGAAGAGTTCGGCTTTGTCGGTATCAGTGTTGTATTACTACTGAGCATGACTCTAGTCTACAAAGCACTTATTTTAGGGCGTTATGCTCTAGCAAAAGAAAAATATTTTGAAGGTTTTTTAGCGTATTCAATTGGTATTTGGATGTGTTTTCAAGCTGCGGTAAATATTGGTGCAAGTGCAGGTATTGTGCCGACAAAAGGATTAACTATGCCACTGATTAGTTATGGTGGCAGCTCAATGATAGTGATGACTTTAGCCTTGGTTATTTTAATCCGTATTGATCATGAAATACGTTTACAGAGTATCCAAGCGACTAGCTCGAAAAGACCAAGTAAGAAAGAAACTAAGAGCAAAGTTAAGCAAAGTGGTGATAAATAATGAACGCTAATCATAGTCATAGTCATAGTAATGAAGGTGTAGCAAAAACTTTGTTAGTCATGGCAGGTGGTACTGGCGGACATATTTTCCCTGGTATCGCTGTTGCCGATGAGCTTAAAGCAATAGGATGGAAAATCCATTGGTTAGGAACGGCTGATCGAATGGAAGCTAACATTGTGCCTGAGCATGGTTATGATATTTCCTTTATTAATATAAGTGGTCTGCGAGGTAATAATTTATTAGCAACACTTGTTATACCTTTTAAATTAATACGATCTTTGATTCAAGCAAGGCGTGTCATTAAAGCCGTGAAACCAGATGTTGTGTTAGGCATGGGCGGCTACGCTAGCGCGCCGGGTGGTTTGGCTGCATGGCTAAGTAAAATTCCACTTATCGTTCATGAGCAAAATGCCGCGGCGGGATTAAGTAATCGATTATTAGCACGTATTGCCAATAAAGTTTGTTGCGCTTTTCCTAATGCATTTAACAGCGATGTTGATGCCGAAGTGGTCGGTAATCCCCTACGTGCTTCAATTGGTCAACAGGCAACTGTGTCAGATAACCTTAAGAAAAGGGAACAAGACTATAAAAATATACTTGTGGTTGGCGGTAGTTTAGGTGCCCAAGTTTTAAATAATGTGATGCCGGATAGCTTTAAACTTTTATCAGGTGGTGACGAAAATTATTGTATATGGCACCAAACAGGCAAAAATAATAAAGCCAAAGTTGTTAAATCTTATGAACAAGAAGATATTGACTCTGGCAAAGTAAAAATTACCGAATTTATTACCGATATAGCGATAGCATATCAGTGGGCAGATGTTGTTATTTGCCGTGCGGGAGCCTTAACCGTTTCAGAGTTAGCAATGGCGGGTACACCTGCTATTTTTGTTCCATTACCGCATGCGGTAGATGATCACCAAACAAAAAATGCACTTTACCTCGTTGATAGTGACGCGGCAAAATTATTGCCACAGGCAAAATTGACGAATGAGAGTGTTACTAAATTAATTACTGAGCTATTTGAGCGGCCTGAAACTTTAGCTGATATGGCTAAAGCTTCTTTGAATGCAGGAAACAGCGATGCAAGTCAAAAAGTAGCAAAATTGTGCCAACAGCTTTCGCAATCCAGTGGCGCAGAACTTAGAAATAATGAAGAGAAAATATGATTAAGCAAGTTAACTCAACAAATAATACCCATTCAACTGCAATGCAAGTACCTGAAATGCGCCGGGTAAAACGTATCCATTTTGTTGGCATCGGCGGTGCTGGTATGGGTGGTATTGCTGAGGTATTGCTTAATGAAGGTTACCAAATTTCAGGTTCAGATATTGGTGAAAACCAAGTGGTTAAACGTTTAAGAGCGTTAGGTGCCAGTATTATCATTGGTCACCAAGCAGAGAATATAGAACAAGCTAGCGTAATAGTGGTCTCTACCGCAATTAACAGCGACAACCCTGAACTTGTTGCGGCAAAAAAATTACGTATTCCTGTCGTTAGACGAGCCGAAATGTTAGCTGAGTTAATGCGTTTTCGCCATGGTATTGCTATTGCTGGTACGCACGGAAAAACAACTACAACAAGCTTGATTGCTAGTATTTTTGCACAAGGCCAGTTAGATCCAACATTTGTTATTGGTGGTTTACTCAATAGTGCAGGCACTAATGCAAGATTAGGCAGCAGTCGTTATTTGGTCGCAGAGGCCGATGAAAGTGATGCATCCTTTTTACATTTACAGCCTATGGTTGCGGTTATTACCAATATTGATGCCGATCATATGGAAACGTATCAAGGTGACTTTGAAAAACTTAAAGATACTTACATAGAGTTTTTACATAATTTACCCTTTTATGGTTTAGCGGTTGTTTGTATTGATAACCCTGTAGTGCGTGAATTATTACCCCGCATGAGTCGTCAAGTAATCACCTATGGTTTCTCTGAAGATGCAGATGTGAGAGCGGTGAACTATCAACAACGTGGCGCAGTTAGTCATTTCACCGTGGAAGTAGCAGGACAAGAACCTCTAGCAATGAGCGTAAACTTACCTGGCCAGCATAATGTGTTAAATGCTTTAGCCGGTGTTGCTGTTGCTAAAGATGAGGGTGTTGATGATGGGGCTATCTGTCAGGCGTTAATAGAGTTTGAGGGCATTGGTAGACGCTTTGAGAAGCTAGCTGATTGTACGACCGATGCGGGCAATATGGTTTTGGTTGATGATTATGGTCACCACCCCAGTGAAGTGAAAGCAACTATTTTAGCTATGCGTCAGGGCTGGCCAGATAAACGTCTAGTCATGGTTTTTCAACCGCATAGGTATTCTCGAACACGCGATTTATATGAAGACTTTGTTGAAGTACTGTCTGAAGTTGATTGTCTATTTTTGCTTGACGTTTATTCCGCGGGAGAAACACCAATCTCATCGGCAGATAGTAAAAGCTTAGCACGCTCAATTCGTCAACGTGGACAGATAGAACCAGTTTACGTTAGTGATGTCGATAAATTACCGCAATTATTAGCTGCTCAGTTGCAAGATAACGACATGGTTATCACGCAAGGCGCTGGAAGTATCGGTGCTGTAGCGCGCAACTTAGCTGAACATAGTTTGCTACATGCTAGATCTACAGATCAATCTGTAGAGAAAGGTGACAAGTAATGATTAAGGCACTGGATAATTCACTAGCTTCGCTCAAGCAAGAGAAGGTTGCTGTTCTGTATGGTGGTAATTCAGCTGAACGCGACGTTTCACTTAAGTCAGGTCAAGCCATTGCAAAAGGCTTAGAAGAGGCGGGCTTTACTGTTGTTTTAATTGATACCAAAACAGTACCGTTAACTGATTTATTAGCTAAAAAGATAGATCGAGTATTCATAGCTTTACATGGACGAGGCGGCGAAGATGGTTGCTTGCAAGGGGCGCTTGAGTACTTAGGCATTCCCTATACAGGTTCCAATGTATTAGGTTCTTCACTCTCGATGGATAAAGTACGTAGTAAACAAATTTTTAAAGCATGTGATATACCAACAGCACCTTTTACTGTGGTAAATAAAGCTGATTTCGCTACATTATCATTAGAAAAAATTCTTGCCGATTTAGGTGGTAGAGTGATGGTGAAACCGGCCAATGAAGGTTCAAGCATTGGCATGGCACAGGCAAAAACCATTGAGCAACTTAGCAATGCGTTAATTGAAGCTTTTGGTTTTGATACCCAAGTATTACTTGAAGCTTGGATTGATGGTCCAGAATACACAGTCACCATTTTAGGTGGTAAGGCTTTACCAGCTATTCACATGGAAACACCACGTGAATTTTATGATTATGAAGCAAAATATCAATCTACAAGTACGCAGTACCACTGTCCAAGTGGCTTAAATGAATCTGATGAAAGTGAAATAAAAGCTTTGTCTATTGAAGCATTTAATGCAACGGGCGCTCAGGGGTGGGGGCGTGTTGATATTATGAGAAATCAACATGGTGAATGGCAGGTTTTAGAAGTGAATACTGTACCAGGTATGACAGAAACATCCCTAGTGCCAAAAGCAGCAAAGGTATTCGGTTTGAACTTTAGTGAGTTAGTGACTCAAATTTTACAGCTTAGTGTTAAAGAGTAAGAAACGATTATGACGAAAAAACCGCAACGCAATAGTAAAACAGCAGCTCAGCTAGGCCAAGACAGCGCTTTGTCTTTTGGTTTGGGCTTGGTGTTTTTTATTGTTGTGCTGTTTAGTTTAATTACGATTAGTTATTGGCTCACTCAACACTTTATTGGTCAAGAAAGTGCACCTGTTACGTCAATCGACATTTCAGGTGAAATGCCTTATAGCCAACGTAGCGATATTATCAATGCTATTGATCAAGTTGATATGGGCAACTTCTTTCAAGTTGATGTAAATGAAGTGCAAAGCTATGTACTTAATTTACCTTGGGTTTACTCAGTAGCTGTAAGAAAGCAGTGGCCCAATGAATTAAAAATATATGTAGTTGATCAAGATCCTATTGCATTATGGAATGGCGATTTTTTGATTAATCAAGCAGGTCAAGTTTTTCAAGCTGATATTGAACGGATCAATCATTACCTTCCAAACTTCTTTGGCCCTGAAGGAAGTGAATTACTAGCATTAGAAAACTATAAAGATCTCAATGCATTACTTGATTTTAAAGCACTAAAAATTGATGAGTTAGTGCTAAGCGAACGGTTTTCTTGGCAGCTAACATTGGACGATGGTGTGACCTTGAATTTAGGCCGTGAAGAGCGGGTTGAACGTATTCAGCGTTTTATGGATGTTTATCCAATAATTAAAGCTCAGCTAAAGGCAAAAAAAATTACAGAAAAACAGCAAAATCAGGCGGTTGATTACATCGATTTGCGGTATGATACGGGATTGGCTGTTGGTTGGAAAACAGTAGATAACATTACCCAAGATAAGACACAGGTTAAATTGCAAAAAAACAACAAGAATAATCACCTTAAATCAGCACAATTAGTTAAGAGTTTAAGTTAAATGTCTAAAGCAGCAGAAAGAAAATTAGTGGTTGGCCTTGATATAGGCACCTCCAAAATATCTGTCGCGGTAGGAGAGGTTACGCCAGACAATCAGTTAAGTATTATTGGTGTCGGTAATCAACCTGCTCGCGGTATGGATAAAGGCGGGGTTAATGATTTGAATTTAGTAATTCAAGCAATTCAACGCGCCATTAATGAAGCTGAATTGATGGCGGACTGTCAAATAAGCTCAATTTATCTGGGTATTTCAGGTAAACATATTAGTTGTCAAAATGAAAATGGCATGGTGCCAGTTAATGACAAAGAAGTTATTCAAGAAGATGTTGACAATGTAATTCATACCGCACGTTCAGTCCCAATTTCAGCTGAACGTCGTATGTTGCATGTGCTTCCACAAGAATACAGTATTGATTGTCAAGACGGCATTAAAAGCCCAATAGGCATGTCTGGTGTACGTATGGAAGCTAAAGTTCATATCGTTACTTGTGCTAATGATATGGCTAAAAACTTAGTTAAATGTGTAGAACGCTGTGATTTAACCGCAGATCAATTAATATTTTCTGCACTAGCTTCAAGTTATGCAGTGTTAACAGATGATGAAAAAGAATTAGGTGTGTGTGTTGTTGATATGGGCGCAGGCACAATGGATATCTCAGTATTTACTGGAGGCACTTTACGCCATACAGCGGTAATACCTGTTGCGGGTAATCAAGTGACTAGCGATATTTCTAAAATCTTTAGAACACCACTAAGTCATGCTGAAGATATTAAGGTGCAATATGCCTGTGCTTTAAAGCAATTGGTTAGCATGGAAGAAAGTATTGATGTACCAAGTGTCGGTGGTCGACCTGCACGTTCAATGTCACGTCATACGTTATCTGAAGTGGTTGAACCTAGGTATCAAGAATTATTTGAGCTAATTCAAGACGAAATTAGAGAGTCTGGGTTAGAAGATCAGATCGCTGCGGGTTATGTACTAACAGGCGGAACAGCGAAAATGGAAGGCGTACTTGAGTTTGCCGAAGAAATTTTCCAAATGCCTGTACGTATTGCTAACCCATTAGCAGTGCAAGGCTTAAAAGAATATGTAAACGATCCTATTTACTCCACAGTGGTTGGCCTTCTACATTACGGTATGCAGGCGACGAGTGAAGTGAATAGTACATCGAAAAAGCGTGAAAGTGTTGGCGATTTTTGGTCAAGAATACATGCTTGGTTTAAAGGCGAGTTTTAATTAATGGTGTTGTGAGCTGTTACATGGACATAACAGTTATCTCGAATTGTTGTTAAGTAACGTAACAAATAACAACAGTTTATTAAATATTTTAAGTTATTGTAAGTAAAACGGAGAGAGAAAAATGTTTGAATTAATGGAAGACCATAGCGAAGAAGCGATAATTAAAGTTATCGGCGTTGGTGGCGGTGGTGGTAATGCCGTTGAACACATGGTTTCACAAACGATTGAAGGTGTCGAGTTTGTTACCGCAAACACTGACTCTCAAGCGTTACGTAATTCTTCTGCAGATGTCACTTTACAACTTGGTGCTGATGTAACTAAAGGGTTAGGCGCTGGCGCAAATCCTGAAATTGGCCGTTGTGCAGCTGAAGAAGATAGAGAAACTATTAAACAAGCCTTGCAAGGTGCGGATATGATCTTTATTGCAGCTGGTATGGGTGGTGGTACAGGTACTGGTGCTGCACCTGTAGTTGCAGAAATTGCCAAGGAAATGGGAATTTTAACGGTTGCTGTTGTGACTAAACCGTTCCCATTTGAGGGTAAAAAGCGAATGAACTATGCTGATCAAGGCATTGAGTTTTTATCTAAAAGCGTTGATTCACTTATTACCATTCCTAACGAAAAGCTACTGAAAGTACTTGGCCCAGGAACAAGCTTATTGGATGCCTTTAAAGCAGCAAATAACGTGCTACTTGGCGCAGTCCAAGGTATTGCAGAACTAATCACTCGTCCAGGTTTAATCAATGTGGATTTTGCCGATGTACGTACTGTAATGTCTGAAATGGGTACTGCCATGATGGGCTCTGGTACTGCTTCTGGCGACGATAGAGCACAAGAAGCTGCTGATGCTGCTATTTCAAGTCCTTTGCTAGAAGATGTAGATTTAGCTGGTGCACGTGGAATTTTAGTTAATATTACCGCAGGTATGGATATTAGCATCGATGAGTTTGAAACCGTTGGTAATGCAGTTAAAGCTTTTGCTTCTGAAAATGCAACGGTTGTTGTTGGTGCTGTGATTGACATGGACATGACAGATGAGCTGCGTGTAACTGTTGTTGCTACAGGTATAGGTGCTGAAAGCAAACCTGATATTACCTTAGTAAACCCTATGCCAATTGCTGAATCGAAAGTAGTTGGTGCAGATTATACACCAGCAGCACCACAAGCAAATATAGCGACTGAAGCGATATCGATGACTGATAGCAATGCACAGAAAGCGGCTGCAACAGACTTAGATACCTATTTAGATATCCCTGCTTTTTTACGTAAGCAAGCGGATTAAATATTTAGCAATTGGATATGAACTAAGTTCAGCTGTTATTGGTTTTTTTGATTTTAGCGCTTTTTTTTGTTATATTATGCGCCCTGAAAAGAGCTTGACTAGTTTTATTCCCGTTTTTACTGGGGAATAAGTAGGTAGTTCATATTTAATTATGGGATAAATAATTGCTCATATGATTTTATCTAGTTTATTTCTAGGTGAGGCATTTATGGTAGCAATTGCATTTATTAACCAGTAAGAAGCAAAGTAAGCGAGGCTGATATGATTAAGCAACGTACATTAAAAACAAGTGTTTCAACAGTAGGTGTTGGTTTACATAAAGGTGAAAAAGTGCAGGTTACTCTCCGTCCTGCACCAGCAAACACCGGCATTGTTTTCCGTCGTGTTGATCTCGACCCTGTGGTTGACATCAAAGCGTCACCAGAAGCTGTAGGTGAAACGACGTTATGTACCTGTTTAGTTAATGAACAGCAAGTTAAGGTATCAACAGTTGAGCATTTGCTTTCAGCTGTCGCAGGCTTAGGCATCGATAATTTAATTATTGATGTCGATGCCCCTGAAATTCCTATTATGGATGGTAGTGCTTTACCATTTGTTTACTTAATTCAATCGGTTGGCATTGAAACATTGAATGCACCAAAACGCTTTTTACGAATTAAGAAACCAATTCGCGTTGAAGAAGGTGATAAATGGGCAGAACTATTGCCTTATGAAGGCTTTAGAGTCAATTTTTCTATTGAATTTGAACACCCTGTTATCGAAAAAACCTGTCAAACCATGAGCATGGACTTCTCTAGTTGTTCTTTTATTAAAGAGATCAGTCGTGCTAGAACATTTGGATTCATGAAGGATATTGAGTTCTTGCGTTCACATAATTTGGCGTTAGGTGGTAGTTTAGAGAATGCCATAGTGCTTGATAATTATAGAATGCTGAATAAAAATGAATTACGTTACGATGATGAATTTGTAAAACATAAAATACTTGACGCCATTGGCGATCTTTACATGGGTAGTGCTAGTATTTTAGGTGAGTTAAATGCTTTTAAATCAGGTCACGGTTTAAATAACTTATTACTTAGAGAAGTTTTTAAGCAGACTGATTCATGGGAATGGGTAACATATGAAGGTGATAAAGCTTCACCAATAGAATACCAAGAAGTAAACGCTACAGCATTTTAGTTTGTCAAAATGCCTCCACATGCGAACATTCACCTATTAACACCTAAGGTACAGTGTTCGCATTGTTAATTTTACCTAGCCTATCTTTTTCCAGCAACTCTTGCTAACTTTTCTAGTTTTTCTTTCAAGCCTTTTGGGGCATTTTTAGCAATATCTAAGAACTGTTTAGCCGTTTTTTCATTAACAACAGCATTATCTTGTTGAGGTCTTACTTCAGTTGACTTTATCAGTTCGGCGCGCACTTTTTCTGTGAGCTCATGTCGTTGCTGACGAAAACCTTGCGGGTTAACTTTAATTTCTATTCGCTGAAAATTACCATCGGTACCATTCATTAATGCGTTACAAATAGTGTTACGTTCAAATTGCAATCGTTGTCCCCAAACGGGAGATTTTACTTCAATAATGAGAGTGTCTTCTCGACAATTGGCAATATGCCATGCATCTTCTGGTAAATCAGGGCAAATTTGCCGTACAATGTCTGCCAAAATGGTCAAAGAGTTGGTTTTTGTTTGAATATGTGCCAAAGTGCCAGTCGTTGTTTGCAATAGCGCCGACATATTAATAGGGACTTTTGATTTTCTAGCCATTGTTGTCACCAAAAATTAGCAAAATTCAATAATAGAGCTTACTGAATAAATTAACCGAAATAGATACCTATGAGTTTAACACTACTATACCGAGGAAAGAACGTCAGATTTTCAATGCGGCTTACTAAATTGCATTGGTTATCCGCTGTGTGTGCTTTTGCACTAATTTCTGGGTTGGTTGTGCATTTAATTGTCAGTAATAAATTAAACCCCAATGGTGATAAATACCAAGTTTACTCTCAAGTCAATACGACTCCTATTCGGGTTGAAAACCAACAAATAACTGCATTGACAATCAAATTCGCTGAATTTCAAAGTCAAGTATTACGTTTAAATGCCCTTGGTAATAGGTTAGCTAGTGATGCTAATATTCCAGAGAATGAATTTAATTTTAACCAGCTACCTGCTAGTGGTGGGCCAGTATCAAATTCTTCTTTGGTGAATGAAAAAACACTAGAACAGCTGTTTATAGAGATAGAGCGTTTTGAAAGTGAAATAAATTACGAAGAAAAACAGTTACAAATGCTTGAATCTTTAACTTTTGGTCACCATATACAGAATAATGGTTACTTATCAGGTCGGCCAATAACCAAAGGTTGGTTATCATCATATTATGGTGTGCGTAAAGACCCATTCAATGGTAAGCCGACAATGCATAAAGGCGTTGATTTTGCTGGTAAAGAAAATACTCCGATTATTGCGACTGCATCAGGCGTGGTCACATGGGCGAGCAAACGCTATGGTTATGGGCAACTCATTGAAATAAATCATGGTAATGGCTTAATTACACGCTATGGACATAATAAAGATTTATTAGTAAATGTTGGTGATGTCGTAAACAAAGGACAAAATATTGCTCTTATGGGTAGTACAGGCCGATCAACTGGGCCACATGTTCACTATGAAATATTACGAAATAATAAACAAATTAACCCAATTAAATTTGTTTATCGAAAAGGGAAATAACCAAGAAAACATTCAATGGTTATCATAATACATTCACTAAAGGTGGCCACTATAGCCACTGATAATTCTCACTAAATGGTTTAAATAAGATGTTTGGAAATTTGTTAACAAAAATGTTCGGTAGTCGAAATGATAGATTACTAAAACAAATGAGAAAAGAAGTCACTAAAATAAATGCACTTGAACCGGTATTAGAAGCGTTAAGTGATGAAGAGTTAAAAGCCAAGACCGTTGAGTTTAAAGAACGATTTTCTAATGGCGAAACGGTAGAACAATTGTTAGTTGAAGCATTTGCTGTGGTAAGAGAAGCCAGTAAACGAGTGTTTGGCATGCGTCATTTCGATGTGCAAATGATTGGTGGTATGGTACTCAATGAAGGCAAGATTGCCGAAATGCGTACTGGTGAAGGTAAAACGTTAACGGCAACTTTGCCGTCATATCTTAATGCATTAACCGATAAAGGTGTGCATGTTATTACTGTGAATGATTACCTTGCTACGCGTGATGCAGATTGGAGTCGTCCTTTATTTGAATTTCTTGGCTTAACTGTCGGCTGTAATGTTGCAGGAATGACAACTCAAGATAAACAAGCTGCGTATCAATCGGATATCACATACGGTACTAATAACGAATTCGGCTTTGACTATTTACGTGACAATATGGTGTTCTCGCCGCAAGAGCGCTCTCAAAAACCATTACACTTTGCCATCATTGATGAAGTAGATTCGATCTTAATTGATGAAGCAAGAACGCCACTTATCATTTCAGGTCAAGCTGAAGATAGCTCTGCACTTTATAAGATCATTAATACCTTAGTGCCAACGCTTGAACAACAAGATGAAGAAGATAAAGAAGGTGAAGAGAGTACGGGTGATTTCACTATCGATGAAAAGGCCAAGCAGGTCTATTTAACTGAGCGTGGTCAAATTCATATCGAAGAAATCATGGTTGAGAAAGAATTACTTACTGCTGGCGATACTTTGTTTTCTGCCGCTAACATTACTTTATTGCACCATGTTATGGCAGCACTTCGTGCTCATAAACTATTTCAAAAAGATGTTGATTATATTGTAAAAGATGACGAGATAGTCATTGTTGATGAACACACAGGTAGAACGATGGAAGGTCGTCGTTGGTCTGAAGGCCTTCACCAGGCTGTCGAGGCTAAAGAAGGTGTTAATATTCAAAATGAAAATCAGACACTAGCCTCTATTACCTTTCAAAACTACTTTAGAATTTATGAAAAACTGTCGGGTATGACGGGTACTGCAGATACTGAAGCTTTTGAATTTAATCATATCTATGGTTTAGAGACGGTAATTATTCCTACAAACCAGCCAATGGTTCGTAAGGATCTATCTGATTTAATTTACTTAACAACCGAAGAAAAATTTGAAGCTATTTTAGCTGATATTCAAGACTGTGTGAAACGAGGACAACCTGTTCTTGTTGGTACTATTGCTATTGAAACATCAGAGTTTTTATCTGACTTCTTGAAAAAAGCAAAAATTAAACACAAAGTACTTAATGCTAAGTTTCACCAACAAGAAGCTGAAATTGTCGCTGACGCAGGTAAAGAAAGCGCAGTTACTATAGCAACTAACATGGCTGGTCGTGGTACTGATATCGTTTTAGGCGGGAACTTAGATGCCATAATTGCTAAGTTAACCAATCCTAGTGAAGATGATATAGCTAAAGCAAAAGCACAATGGAAAGTTGACCATGAACGTGTACTTGAGTTAGGTGGTTTACATATTGTCGCAACAGAACGTCATGAGTCTAGACGAATTGATAATCAGCTTCGTGGACGTTCAGGTCGACAAGGTGATGAAGGTTCAACGCGCTTTTACTTATCAATGGAAGATTCATTGATGCGTATCTTTGCCTCAGAACGCATTTCAAATATGATGCGTAAGTTAGGTATGGAAAAAGGTGAAGCTATTGAGCATCCTTGGGTTACTCGTAGTATTGAAAATGCGCAACGTAAAGTTGAAGGTCGTAACTTTGATATGCGTAAGCAATTATTAGAGTACGATGACGTTGCTAATGACCAACGTGGTGTTATCTATGAGCAACGTAATGAATTACTTGATAACGAAGAGATTGGTTCAGTTGTTGATGCCATTAGAAGTGATGTTATTAATGGTGTTATTGATCAGCATATTCCTCGTCAATCATTAGACGAAATGTGGGATATACAAGGCCTTGAAGAGCAATTGAAAGGTGAATATTCTACAGAATTAACTATTGCGAAATGGCTAGAAGAAGATAGTAAACTCCATGAAGAGAGCTTACGCGAAAAAATCATTGCTGAGTTTGAACAAGCTTATAAAGACAAAGAAGAAGCGGTTGGCGCTGATGTTTTACGACAATTTGAAAAAGCAGTAATGTTACAAAGCTTAGATTCACATTGGAAAGAACATCTATCAGCCATGGATCACCTTCGCCAAGGTATCGGGTTACGTGCTCATGCGCAAAAGAACCCTAAGCAAGAATTTAAGCGTGAATCTTTCGAGTTGTTTACTGAGATGTTGGATAACTTAAAATATGACGTGGTTGGTATTTTATCAAAGGTACAAATTCGTGCTGAATCTGATGTTGAAGCGGTAGAAGAGCAACATAGGAAGTCAGAGGAAGTACCTATGGACTTCCAACATCAATCATCAAATACTGATGAGCAAGCGCAGACACCTCGTGTAGGTCGTAATGAACCTTGCCCATGTGGTTCAGGTAAAAAGTATAAACAATGTCACGGTAAACTAGCCTAATAGTTATTCTTGATATTAATAAATGCCAGTCTAATGACTGGCATTTTTATTTTATAACTAAGGCATTGTAAAGATCTGAGGTTCAAGACGTATGAGTAAGTAAATGTCGATATGCACTTAGAAATTTAAGACTATGAAGAGAAGATAAAAATGAATGAAATTGTTCACGTTGCAGTCGCGGTTATAAGAAAGGCAAATGATGATGGTGGTTTTAACTACTTCCTAACCAAACGGCTTGAAGAGGCGCATCAAGGCGGAAAGTGGGAATTTCCAGGTGGTAAGGTGGAAAAGAATGAAACAGTTGCTCAAGCACTCGCTAGAGAGCTTAAAGAGGAGGTGGCAATTGACGTACTATCTTGCCAACCACTCATTAAGGTTGAACATACATACCGCAGTAAAGAGGGAGGAGACGGAAAAGTAAAAAATGTTTTGCTTGACGTTTTTATCGTTGATAACTTTATTGGAGAACCAAGTGCACAAGAGGGTCAAGGGCAAGGTTGGTATGCTTTGAATGAATTTGAACAACTAGATTTCCCTGAAGCAAATAAAGTGATTATTGATAAGCTCCTAGAAAACTCCCTTTAGTGAGGCTGCATACTCATTCCATTTGAATATGCAGGATTCAGCTGAAAATAACATCTTCAAGTGCAGTAGTTTTGGTTTATTCGGGCTCAACAAAAAACTTATTGTTAAGTAAAAATTCATCTTCCATTGCATCCAGCATTTCTTCTGATAAAACAGTATCTACTTGAATGTTTTGGCTGATTTTATGGCTTTCTTCTGCCCACTCACCAAGATCAATCAGTTGACAGCGTTTGCTACAAAAAGGTCTAAATTCGCTTGTTGCTTGCCATACAACAGTTTTTTGGCACTGTGGACAAGGGACTTTTAAGGTCATGGTAGTATATTATTTAAATTTGAAGATAATGTTAATTATACACTAAAGCTAATGGCATGGAATCATTTGTGCTTAGGCAAGCGTGCATGGGGCATATAAAATAAAACCTATTAGCAACGGGCTAATTGAAATACAGTTGCTTGGTTTGCGTATCTACGACCAGTATGTTGGCAAGGTAACATAAAGCGGATTGAATAGCGGAATTTGTTGCCACTAACTGTAGGATAGTATCCTGCATCTTGCGCTAATTTTATTCTTAATAATATAAGGCCTTCACCATTATCTTGGTAAAAGCCACTATCCACTTCTATTGATTCAAATTCAGCGCGTAAACGGATAAATTTAAGCACAATTGCAAGAGCAGATGATACATCACTTAATAAGTTGAGCCATTGTCGAACTTCTTGTTTTGTTTGTACTTCATTTTGATGTAGCCAAAAGTGTAATTGTGGCAAATCAAAGCTAGAGCTTCCGCCTTGAATGGCAAAGCGTTGTTTCAAACAAGATAGTAATTTATCGTCTTTTAATAGCCACCAAGTAGGTCGTGGAATTCTCAAGTGGCTGACTAATTTAACTGTTTCAGATAAATTCTTTTGGAGTGCACTTGTATCGACATCAGGTATTTTTGACCAGACAACAAGGTTTTGTTCTAATTTTTCTAAGTCTTTAATTAAATCACCACGGATATCATTACGCTCTAAGGTATCCAATATGGAAAATAGTGCATTAAAAAACACTTGATGACTAGTGAATATAGTAATTTCGCCACTAAGGCACGAGTATGCCTGAGCAAAGAATTGCTCAAGTTTTAGGTAGTTTCGTATTCGCTCATTGAGCGGGTGTTCATATAAGACCGTAGACATACAAAGTTTTGTAACCAGTTAAGCAAAAATGTAAATAAAGAACTATTTTATTGTTGATTTTTAAACCATTTTTGTCAAGGCTAAATACTTCTTATCAAGTGATAGCACTGCTGTTTTGATTTCGGATAAAGACGAGTCATCATTATTAATAATATCATCGGCAACCTTAGCCCTTGATTCTCGACTTGTTTGGCTAGCTATTATCGCTTTGACTTCTTGTTCAGAACTGCAATCTCGCTGTAAAGTTCGTGATATTTGAGTTGTTTCACTGACATCAACGATTAATACACGATCAATTAATTCAAGAAGATCATTTTCAATGAGTAAAGGAGCAACCAATATACAATAGGTACTTTTAGCTTCTTTAGTTTGCTTAACGATATTAGAACGTATTAAGGGATGTAATAGGTTGTTTAGCCATGTTTTATCGGCTTTATTACTAAAAATTCGACTTCGCAATAATGCTCTATTGAGTTGACCATCAGCTAATAAGTAATCGTTACCAAAATGATGGGCAATTGCTTTTAATGCCGGGCTGCTAACTGTAACTACTTCTCTGGCGATAATATCAGCATCAATGATCTCAACACCTAATTCTACAAAGTAATTGGTTATTGTTGTTTTTCCACTACCAATTCCGCCAGTAAGGCCAATAACTAGTTTAGACATGATGGAAATATCTCTGACATATTGAGGGTCATTTATAATTTAATTTATAACTTAATTTATGAATTAAAGAAGCTTCTGTAAATACCATGACCAAATACCATCACCCCATAATAAGGTGATCCAACCAGCTACGGCTAAATATGGACCAAATGGGATGCCTTGTTCTCTTTGATGATTTTTGAATAACATTAAAGCAATACCAACAATTGCGCCAACGACCGAAGCCATTAAGATAAGTAGCGGTAATAATTGCCAACCGATCCATGCACCAAAAACAGCAAACAATTTAAAGTCGCCATAGCCCATGCCTTCTTTGCCTGTTATAGCTTTGAAGAGCCAAAAAACGGAATATAAGCTCATATAACCAGCTGCAGCACCAATAACAGCATCGCTTAACGGGACAAAAGTACCATTGATGTTTATCAGTAAACCTAACCAGAGAAGTGGCAGAGTAATTTGATCCGGCAATAACATATGATCGAAATCTATCATAGTAAGAGAAATCAAACACCAAGTGAGTATTAAGACCCAAAGGGTCATTATTGTTGCGCCAAAATGATGAGCAGCAATAAGGCTCAGCAGCATGGTAGAAATTTCAATTAAAGGATAGCGAGCAGATATTTTATTTGTACACTGGCTACATTTACCTTTTAGAAATAACCAACTAACGACAGGAATATTTTCATAAAAACGAATTTTATGATTGCACTTAGGGCAGGTAGAGTCAGGTTTTGACAGCGTGACTTGAGAGAGCTTTTTGGGTTTAATATTAGCAACTTCATCAGCTAGAAACTCTCGGCAATCATGATACCAGCTGTATTCCATCATTTTCGGAGTACGATAAATTACAACATTCAAGAAGCTACCCACAATAAGAGAGAGCAAACCTACGGTGAAATAAAAAAATACTGAAGATTGTTGGAATAGCACAGTAATATGATTAAAGAGAGAAAGAAAGTTATCTAACAATTGAGTTGCCTGTCTTGAATTTATGTTAGGGGATTAGGATTAATGGAGTTATAAATCTATACAACTCCATTTATGTCACTTTGGTTTATACAACTTTACCAATTTCAAATATGGGTAAGTACATAGCAATAATTAAACCACCAATTACTACGCCTAATACTGCCATAATCATTGGCTCTAAAAGCGCGGTTAAACCATCAACAGCGTCATCCACTTGTTGTTCATATATATTGGCTACTTTAGATAACATATCATCAACAGCACCCGATTCTTCACCAATAGCCACCATTTGAATAACCATGTCTGGGAATATTTTGCAATTACGCATGGCTAAGTTCATTTGCATACCTGAAGATACCTCAGCACGTACTTCTAATATCGCATCCCTAAATACGGCATTACCTGATGCTCCAGCGGCAGACTCTAAGGCATCAATCAAAGGAACACCTGCAGCAAAAGTTGTTGATAAAGTACGAGCATATCGAGCAACGGCTGCTTTTTCTAATAAATCACCAATAACAGGTAACTTTAATATGTTTTTGTCTACATTATCACGTAATTTTTGGCTATTTCGGTGAGATTTTCTAAATAAATAAAATGCCAAGTACATGCCAGCTAAGCCAAAATACCAATATGCCTGCATAAAGTCAGATATAGCAATTACAAATAAGGTAAACGCGGGTAATTCGGCACCAAAACTAGCAAAAATTTCTTGGAATACAGGTACAACAAAGATTAAAAGAATAGATGTTACAATAAAAGCTATAACTAATACCGCAATAGGGTAGGTCATTGCTTTTTTTATCTTACTTTTTAAAGCTTCAGCTTTTTCTTTATAAGTAGCAATCCGAGCATAAATTGTTTCTAACGCACCGGACTGCTCACCTGAGGCGACTAAGTCACAGTAAAGATCATCGAAAAAAAGTGGATGATCACGTAAACAGTCTGATAGAGGAATGCCTGAGGAGAGTTTAGTGCCAATATCGCCAAGAAGTAGGCGCATTTTACCGTTGTTATGTCCTTTGCCTATCATTTCAATAGTTTGAACTAACGGTACTCCAGCACCTAACATTGTAGATATTTGTCTGGTGATAACAGCAATATCAGCAGGTGTTATTTCTTTATCTCCGCTTCCTATGCCAAATAAAGGTTTTGCTTTTTTCTTAACGCGACTTGGGGTAATACCCTGTTTACGTAATTGAGCTTTTAGTTCGATAATACTCTTAGCTGGAAGTTCACCACTAATTTTTTTGCCTTTACGGTTAACGCCTTGCCAAACAAAGATATCTTGCTCTTTAGTTTTAACCTTGTCTTTAGCTGACTTTTTTTTTGTTGTAATAGCCATAGTTAACCTTGGTCCATAAATCACTTTACTCTTACTTGCTTGAGAAGTAGATAAAGTAATATCTATTAAATAGGTGAATTATCTTATTAATTATAAGTAAGTTAACCGAAAGTAACGTTAAGCGCTAGTGACACGGTTAATTTCTTCTAAACTTGTCATGCCACTCATTGCTTTTAATAAACCAGATTGACGTAAATTGTTATAGCCTTCTTTTTGGCATTGTTTTGCTATATCAAGAGAGTTACCACCTTCCATAATGATAGAAGCTATGGTGGGGCTTATCTTTATTACTTCGTAAATACCTACGCGGCCTTTATAACCTGCAGTACAGTGAGTACAACCTACAGGTTTAAATAATTTAATATCGGATAGTTTGTCAGCAGGAAAGCCTTGTTCAGCTAATTGCATTTCAGAAAGCGTTTCTTCTTCTTTACATTGAGGACATAAACGTCTGGCAAGTCGCTGGGCTATGATAATGGAAACAGAGCTAGCAACGTTATAAGAAGGGACACCCATATTAAGCAGCCGAGTTAACGTTTCAGCTGCTGAATTAGTATGTAAAGTAGATAATACTAGATGACCAGTTTGGGCCGCTTTAATCGATATTTCAGCTGTTTCTAGATCTCGAATTTCACCAACCATGACAATATCAGGATCTTGACGCAGGAATGAACGTAGCGCGCTAGGGAATGTTAAACCAGCACGATTATTGATTTGAACCTGGTTAATGCCTTCAAGGTTAATTTCGACAGGATCTTCAGCAGTAGAGATATTACGTTCTTGTGTATTAAGAATATTGAGACCGGTATAGAGTGATACTGTTTTCCCTGACCCTGTTGGGCCTGTAACTAATATCATGCCTTGTGGCTGCTCTAGAGCATCCATGTATATCTTTTTCTGCTCGGCTTCGTAACCTAGCATATCGATACCTAACATAGCGCTGGATGAATCGAGTATACGCATCACTATTTTTTCACCCCACATTGTCGGTAAAGTACTGACGCGGAAGTCGATTGATTTTTTCTTTGATAATGCCAGCTTGATTCGACCATCTTGTGGTACACGACGTTCTGCAATATCTAATTTAGACATGACTTTCAAGCGGGCTGCCATTCTTGAAGAAAGGCTTACTGGTGGTCTAGCTATTTCAGATAAAATACCATCAATACGAAAGCGAATACGGAAAGATTTTTCATAGGGCTCAAAATGTAAATCTGAAGCGCCTTTTTTTATGGCATCGAGTAATATCTTATTGATGAAAACAACAATAGGGGCATCATCTTCACCGTTAGTGTCTTCCTTTTTTGACTCTTCAACATCAATACCGGCTAATTCATCTGCATCGATGTCAGTTATATTAAGTGCATCACTTTCATCTTCGAGTACTTTTTCAATGCAAGCTTGTAAACTCTTCTCGTCACATAATACTAATTCAGTGCTATAACCGGTATTAAACTGTATTTCTTCTAAAGCATCTAAATTAGTCGGGTCTGACATGGCAACAAAAAGTACTTTGCCGCGTAAATAAAGCGGTAAAGCATTGTGTTTGGTAATGAGTTTTTCGTTACGAACCCCTTCTGGCACTAGGGTTGTGTCGAATTGATTGAGCTGAATTTGAGGGTAGCCAAAACTTTTAGAGAGTACTTTAGCTATTTGTTTGCCATCAACGCCCTTGTTTTCAATAAGAAAGCGAATGAAAGGTATATTTTTACCAACGAAGTCCTCGGTGATTTCATCTACTGACTCTAGTGGGATAAGGTTCTGCTTCTGTCTCTTATACACATCTCCGAGCCCACGAGACCGTACTAGATCTCGT
>CAJXRC010000052.1 GCA_913058405.1 uncultured Colwellia sp.
TACGAGATCTAGTACGGTCTCGTGGGCTCGGAGATGTGTATAAGAGACAGCTATGAATTTTTTTAATAAATACTGTTTTTTTAGTATTTTATTATTAAGACTAGTATTCGCTATTCAGTTTCTCTATAATATGCCACCTTTTTCAGGATCCCGAGACGACGGTCTTGGGGAACAAATAGCTCGAGCTGAAATTAATATTGGAGTACTCACATGTCTAAAATTTGCCAAGTAACAGGCAAAGTGCCAATGGTTGGAAACAACCGTTCTCACGCAAGAAACGCGACTCGTCGTCGTTTTTTACCTAACCTTCAATCTCACCGTTTTTGGGTTGAGAGTGAAAATCGTTTCGTTAAATTACGTTTAACTCCGAAAGGAATGCGTATTATCGATAAAAAAGGTATTGATGTAGTATTAACTGACATCCGTGCCCGTGGCGAAAAAGTTTAATAACTTTATTTTAAGGAAATTATTATGCGCGATAAAATTCGTTTAGTTTCTAGTGCTGGTACTGGTCATTTTTATACTACAGATAAGAATAAAAAGACTATGCCTGAAAAAATGGAAATCAAAAAGTTTGATCCAACCATTCGTAAGCACGTAATCTATAAAGAAGCGAAAATTAAGTAATTAATTTAGCTTTTATAAAAAACCCGGTTTTACCGGGTTTTTTTATGCCTGAAAAACAGTACTAAGTTCTTATCTTTGAGTGC
The DNA here is from genome assembly GCA_913058405.1 of uncultured Colwellia sp. Taxonomy (GTDB): domain Bacteria; phylum Pseudomonadota; class Gammaproteobacteria; order Enterobacterales; family Alteromonadaceae; genus Colwellia. The sequence continues at coordinate 711 of CAJXRC010000052.1, forward strand.
ATGGTGGTTATTCGCACTATACAATGAAAACTTCAGTATGATATCCCTATTAGACTTATTAAATTTATTGGAATAATTTAAATGAAATTATCTCGCACTGGGTGGAACAACGTCATTATTTTTTCAGTGATGACTATCATTTTATTGATCAATGCGACCAACGATAAGCTTTTTCCTAATGAAGAAAGTGGCACTAATGGCGAGCAATTAATTCTGCCACAACATAGTGTTATTTTAACATTATCAATTGATTTTTCAGAGAATCAACATGTGTTATTAGAGCGTGTAGGACGTAGCTGGCAGCTAACGGCTAAAGGCGTCCCATTGGAAAAAACAGAACAGCAGATTGAACAGATGATGTTTGCTTGGAAACAGAGTAGTGGCCTAGTGCAGGCAGCTGAAATTATGATTGATAGTGATCAAGGTGTCTCAGTACAAATTGCATTAGCTGGTGAACCAGAAGTTAGAACTTTCGTATTATACCCATTAGCAGATCAGTTATTAGTTTATCAACAACAAGAGAATGTCTGGTTAGCACTACCTGCAACATTAGCCCAACAACTATTACCTGTTAGTTTGTAACGTTTGATTCAATAAATAACGTTTACTTTAGTCTTTATAAGAAGAAATTATGCCAGAATTACCCGAAGTAGAAGTGTGCCGCTTAGGTATAAGTCCTCATGTGATTGCTCAAGAGGTCAGTGAGGTCATTATTCGTAATGGAAGCTTACGTTGGCCTATTCCAGATGAAGTACGTACTGTTGTTGGCTTATCGGTGATTAACGTTGAGCGGCGTGCAAAGTACCTATTATTACGTTTTTCAACCGGAACGTTATTATTGCATTTAGGTATGTCCGGTACCATTAGGGTGATTGAACAAGATACCCCTGTCGCTAAACATGACCACTTTGATCTGGTTTTTAAGCATGGCAAGAGCTTGCGATTGAATGACCCACGCCGTTTTGGTGCTGTGCTATGGCTAGCGAATGATGAAGATGAACTTGGTTTATTAAGTAAATTGGGACCAGAGCCATTAAGTGATGATTTTGCTGAGGGTTACTTGTTTAGTAAAGCAAAAAATCGCAATGTACCTATCAAGACTTTTTTAATGAATAACCATGTCGTCGTGGGTGTTGGTAACATTTATGCTAATGAAGCGCTGTTTCAAGCTGGTATTTTGCCTATAGCCAAAGCAAAGGATATCGATGAACAACGGATGAATAGTTTAACGACTATTATAAAGAAAGTACTGAGTGCTGCTATTGCACAAGGTGGCACCACGCTTAAGGATTTCACTCAAGCTGATGGTCGTCCAGGTTATTTTGCCCAATCACTTATGGTATATGGTCGGGCAGGAGAAGAATGTGTGACGTGTCAAACAACATTACAAGAAATTAGACAGTCTAATCGCAGTTCTGTATTTTGTCCTAGTTGCCAACAGGATTAACTATTGGCATTATCAAGGGCAGCTTTTACTACAGGGTGAACAAACTGGCCAACGTCTCCTTGGTGAAGGGCAACTTCTTTTACCAAGGTAGATGAAATAAATGAATTCTCTTCTGCTGGTGTTAGAAATACGCTCTCAAGTTCAGAGGATAGGCGGCGGTTCATGTTGGCTAGTTGAAACTCATATTCGAAATCTGAGACGGCGCGCAAGCCACGAATGAGTACTTTAGCTTGATATTGCTTAGCAAAATCAACTAATAAACCACTGAACCCAACAACAGTTACGTTTGTTAGATCCTGAGTAACTTGCTCAAGCATGGCAACTCGTTGTGCTAAATCAAAACGAGGTTGCTTGCTGGGGCTTGAAGCGACACCAATAATCACCTCACTAAATAACTTACTGGCACGAACAATTAAGTCACTATGACCGTTAGTTACTGGATCGAAAGTACCTGGATATATAGCTCTTATCATCATTAATTACTGTATTTTTTAACGGCTGTTATGTGTCATTGTAATGGGATAAGTAACGAAGTGACAAGTATTTATGCTTTCAATTTTGTTGCTAAGTCATCGATAATCAACAAAATTGAATAATTAATCACATAAAAAAGCAAAAAAGACTAAAGTATTTACTCAAAACACTTTATATATACTGAATTTTGATAGTATTATTGTGCTAGTTTTAATCAAATCAAATTGAGAAGTAGCTGCATGAAAACCCGCGATAAAATAATCCAAGCCAGTATTGAATTATTTAATGAGCAAGGAGAGCGTAATGTTACCACTAATCATATCGCTGCTCACTTAGCCATTAGCCCTGGTAATCTGTATTATCATTTCCGTAATAAAGAAGACATTATTTTATCTATTTACGAAGAGTATGCACGTAGCTTGCTATTAGAGACCTTGCCAAAGGTGTCATCGGAAGTAAAACCATTAGATTCACTGGTTTTGTATATGGATTCTGTTTTTCAAACCACAATGAAATTTCGTTTCTTTTATAGTAACTTACCTGTGTTATTGGATAAAAATCCAATTTTGCGGGAAAAGTATGTTGAAGTACAACAGTCTATTTCAGAGCGTGTTGGTCAGCTTCTCGTTTCATTAAGAGCCGCTGATTATATTGACTTTAGTGATGATGAATTGGCTGATATTGTTAGTATTTTACGTCTTATTAATACTTTCTGGGTCAGTTTTCATCAAACCCAGACCATAGTGAATGAAGTTAATGACTCAGTATTCTATCAAGGTGTACTTAAGATATTAGTAATCTTACGCCCATATACTAAAGCGCATGCCATTAGTGAACTGAATCACGCTCGTGATGTATATCAACAAAGATATCGTGAAGAGGCGGAAACAGCTTAATTATAGTTATGCTGTTATTTTGAATTGGAAGTTGTCAGGTTTTTCATAACCTTGACTGACACTGAAGTAAAAGCTTTCAATTCGTTGTGCTCGTTGTTGCACTTCATTCGACTGCACAGTCTTTACATTTAGATTTGAGGCTAGCTTTTGACTTGATGATTCAGAGATCACAGCTTCTTGTGCAGATAATGTTTGATTAATTAATGCATCAAATTCATTACTTTTATCATGATTATTTGCATAAGCTGAAACTGAGTTAGTCTTTGAGTTCAGGCTTTTATCTGCTGGATTTGATTGAGTTGCCTCATTACCCTTGAGTGCTAATAACTCTGATTGTGCCGCAAGAATATTTTGTGTTGCGCTAGCTGCAACTCTGGTATCTTGTGTTGATGGGTTAGTAGGTGCCATAGCTGCTGCGTGTATCTTTTGCATCTTAACTATTGTTGCTTGCGGATCACCTGCAACGGTACTTAAGTCGACTGCAACTTCACCATCGGTTGCATATTTTTTTCCATCTGGCCCTATTTCAAAAGTATATGATGGCGAGCCAGTTGCAGCACCGCCTGCTGTTGCGTGAGCTAATTCATGTGTTCTTACTTCTTTATCTCTTTGTTGCAATTGGATAATTATTTTTTCGTCGACACGAGCCTGCTCGTCATTTTTGTCAGATTTATTATTCTCTGAAGTATTACTGTTAGTTTTTTCGGCTTGGTCTTCTTGGTTTTGCTGAGACTGACCTTGTTGATCATCTTTTGAAGCTTCTTGCTCAGTAATAGAACTAGCCGCAAACTCAGCTTGTTTTCTTAAGTTAGCAAAGTCTACTTCTTCATTTGTTTGGGCGGGTGTACGCGCTCTATCTTTCTCGGATGCTACGCCTTTTTCTGCTACTGAGGGATGAGTAGCGGTAACTTGGGTGATAATCTCTCGTTGACGGTTCTCACGTCGCAAGCCTTCCGTAGGTGGGTTGACCACTGTTGCTAAAGGTAAGCTTGCTGTATGCGGAGTAATATTCATAAGTAAAATTAATTACCAAATAAGTTTAGGCTGTTACATCAATTAGGGTACCAAGTGAATCATCAGCACTTTTAATGACTTCTGTCGAAGCTTTCGCTTGGAATTCAGCCACTTTCAAATTGACAATTGCTTGGTTTAAATCAGGTAATTCTACATTACTATTTACGTTATTTACCTCAGTGTTTACCTCACCATTTTTGGCAGGGTTATCCTGTGGCCCCGTATTTGTAGTAGTGCTGGCGACAATATCGGCAGCAGCTTGATCAGCGGTTGCCCGAGCATTTTGTAAACCTTGTAAGCCTGAATTCATTGCAGAGGATATTTCCACAAGTAAACCTCTTTTGTATATAAGCTAGATTGATTAATTATTAATCTAAACAGTGAGAAAGTAAAGGTGAAATTGCTCCTGAATACACCAACCCACGTTTACGATGTTAGTTAAAGTGCGAATCAAGCCAAGCGACTAAGACCTGATGAAAATCCTCAAGGTGAGAAATAAATGGCGCATGGGAAGCGTGATCAAATAAGTGGTGATCACTATTGGGTGCTAAATGATTAATTTGCTCAATTACCCCCTTGGGAACTAAGCTATCGTTATGTCCGTATAACCTTAAAAAGGGCTGTTTGATAATAGATAAATGCTGGCGTAAGTCACAATGACTTAATAAGGCTAATGAATTGGTTAAAATTTTCTGGCTAGGAAGTGCATGTGCCATCACTAATTGAGTAATTAGTTTTAGATCTTGTCGGATATGAGGACTTCCCATTGCTTGTATCTTTAAAAAGCCACTAATTGTTTTTGCAGTATCTTGAGCTAACTGTTTATGAAAGCTATCTAATACATTTGCTTTGATACCTGGCCAATTATCTTCGGCTTGTTCAACAAAATAAGGGCTACTGGCAACACTAATTAATGCCAATACTTTTTCTGGGTATTTGAGAGACATTTCTGTCGCAACCAAGCCACCTAATGACCAACCAAGATAAATAGCTGGTTGATCAATTACTTGTTCAATATGGTGGCAAATATCTGTTAATGAGTAAGAGGCTAAATCGACAGCACTATTGATACCAAAGCCAGGTAAATCAACCGTTACTAGCTGGTAGTTGTTCTCATTATCAGTTTGAAATAGATCTAATAGTGGTTGCCAAACACCTGAATTCAATCCCCAACCATGAAGTAGAACGATAGGAATTACATTTTTATTAAGAGTGTTTGTAGGAGGAAATGTGGAAAATGTTAAGCTTTTTGCCATGCTTATTACTGCACTGTAAATATCAGAACAATAGTGTATATCAAATTAGGTAATAGCAAAAGGTAAGCGATATGGCATGGAAGCTAGATGTAAACACGTTTAAGCGTTACTACACCCAAATCCTCAAGAATATAAGCTGCTGTGATTTGTGCGGTGCAAACGTCAATAGTAGTTGTCTATTAGGGCATTCGTTATCACAGGCACTCGTATGTCAGTCTTGTGTGAATGATTTACCTTACTTTAATCAAAGCCTGATATCAGGGAACCTACTAAGTTGGCCTGCGGTTCATCGTGCACTGCCAAATATTCATTTTGAACATCTTTTTGCATTATCGCCTTATATCTATCCCTTTAACAAATGGTTAGCGCAATTAAAATATTTGGGGCGCTTCGAATTAGCTAATTTATTCAGCACCTTGCTCTACGCGCAGTGGCAAGCAAGTCTTATAAACCAAGTCATTACTCCTATTGATATTGTATTGTCGGTACCTTTGCATATTAAAAAATGGCAAGTTCGTGGTTATAACCAAGCACACCTCATTGCAAAATCATTTGCCGACGAATTATCATTACCCTACGACGAAAACTTGGTAATAAGAGTAAAAAACAATGACAGTCAGATGGGGAAAACGGGCAGTCAAAGACGGAAAAACTTAGCTAATGCTTTTGCACTACAAGGAAAGCTAGCGAGCCATGTTAAACATGTGTTACTTGTTGATGATGTTGTCACAACGGGTACCACAGCTAGTGAGATAAGCAAATTATTAAAACAAGCTGGCGTTGAAACCGTTACCTTGGTAACGGTTTGTTTAGCCTTACCTAATACGAAGACGAATAGCGTTGCAGGTGATTGACCAGTAGAACGTTATTTATAGGGGGCAGAAAAAGCGTTGCTGAAAAATAAACTGTTCGCTAGTAACTTTGCCGTCCCATGCCAATAACCTCTAAATGCTAGCACTTCTGTTGTTGCTATTACTCGGCCTTTACCTAGGTTATGAGCAACAATAGCAGCATTATGTGCTAATCGATTGACTAAGTTCTTGTCAGTATAACCACTTAATAAAGGAGTTGGGGTATATTGTGCTAATGTAACAAAGGGTTGTTGAGGATGCTCCATTATCAAATTACTATTACGGAACATAGGCAATAAACTTTGCTGGTAGCCATAAGCTAATGGGTGGCTGGTATCTAGTGCTACTTGAAAAATTGCGCCTGCAATACGTTTACGACTAGCAAGCCCATTTTTATCTTGATAGCTGAGGTTCTGATGATCAAACAGTTGGTTTATTTGTTCTTGAGTGACAAATCTAGCCTGCAGAATTTCTTGTTTTGCTAACCAAAGAGAAGCACGTTTTTGACTAATTACTACGCCGCCCTGTTTGACCCATGCTTTTATTTTTTTCGTAGCATGATCAGTAACATGTTGGTAATCACCATCAACGAGAATGAGATGACTATAGCGTGATAAGTCGACTTTTCTTAATTGGTTATGATCAATAATTGATAATGGGATACTGAGTGTTTCATCAAGATAGAAGCGCACTTCACCTGCTTCGTACTGTGATATACCAGCGCCACCTAATAAAAGTGTTTTAGCCTTACTTATTGGTTTTAATGAGCTACTGCCAATATCAATCCCTTCCATTGTTAAACCGGTAGTAATACTGCTTAATTTAATACCTACGTTATTGCTGGCAGAAATTAAATGTTCTTGCCACTTTTCGCTTTGTTGAATGCCAGCAGGAATGACTATGCTGCCTGCTTTAAAGTGTTTGGTTTCACCATTAATCAAACTGGAGAAAGGTTTAGTGGCAACTTTTGTTTTGATATTACTGCTTAGGAGGCTATTGAGTAGCTTCGGCGCTAAAAAGTGATGCCATTCGAAAATGTAACCATAAGCTGATGTGCTTTTGTTATTTGCTTTGATTGCTGAAGGTAAGGTCCAAGTTTGCTTTGCCAATTTCAGTCTGCGAGTACTATTTACTTGAATCGATTCAATATTCATTGCCAACGGCATTGTCCAACCAGAAACATCATAAAAAGTATTATCTTTAAAGTTAGTTTGTTGATTAAATAAAGCCTGAATTAGTCGAAATTGAGGTTGTGCAAGAGGCACATAATAACTGTTGTTTTGTTGATATTCTTTGTCATCAACTTCGAAATTAGCAGTCAGCGGATAAACTTTAATTTTGTGCTGTGTTAATTTTGATAGTAATGCATTGAGGCGAAAGTTATCTTTACTTTCGTGTAATAAATAGCCGGAGAAATCTTCTTTTTTAGCTAATTTATTGCTTTGCTGATAAAAATCACTGCGGTATTGCTTTAATTGTTTTTTATTTTTCCAAGCACCGTTGATGGTAGAAAGTGATGTGGTGACGTGATTCTCTATACTAAACTCTAATGTCAGTAAGCCATTGATTGTTTCTTGCTGCATTCCTCTTGCGCTTGCTTGCTCGAATAATATGCCAATACTGCCATTAATATCAGGATAAGTTGAACCTTTACCATAGTAAAAGTCATCAAAATTCTCTTCACTGTAATAAAGGCGTTTTTGTTTATCGAGTGCTGAAGCATGAAACTTTGCTAGTGTGGTAGTAAGTTCGACATTTCTTTTCGGTGTCAGCGGGTGGGTACGACTCTGGATGCCAGGTTGAAAAAAGTAACTGCTGTTATGACCCATTTCATGAAAATCACCGACAACATGGGGTTGGTATTGGTGAAAGTACTTTAATCTATGTTGGCTTTCTTGTTGGGATAGCAATAACCAATCGCGGTTTAAGTCAAACCAAAAATGATTGGTTCGTCCTGTAACCCAGCCCTGGTGATGTTCTATATGATTGGCGTCGCTATTATCACTTGAATTGCGATAAGTGCTAACCCAATTAACAAATCTATCCATGCCATCAGGATTAATACTAGGCTCTAAAACTATCACGGTATTGGCAAGCATTTCGGTAAGACTTTTATCTGTGCTAGCAGCTAAATAATAAGCAACAATCATGGCTGCATTTGCACCACTTATCTCATCACCATGTACGCTATAACCTAACCAAACAATTAAGGGGGCATTGTCAGATTTTTGCTTATCAAGTTGACTTGTCTTTAGAGAAACCTTTTGAGATAAAAGGTCGCGTTCACTGAGAATACTCGATAGGTTGGCTAAATTTTCTGGACTAGAAATAGTGACCAGTAACTGTTCTCTCTGTTGAACCGTTTTCCCCATAGACGTAATATTGACCCGTTCCGAATCCTTGGCTAACTGATAAAAGTAGTTTTTCAACTGATCATGTCGAACATGACGTTGGCCGATTTCAAAACCTAAACTGCTACTTGGTAAGGGAATTTGGTTATTAAACTGGCTACCGGCGGGCAAGTAATCTTGTGCTGGCATGGCAATAATCCAGCCAGAGAAGAACAGAGAAATGGATAAAATTATAATTCGTAACAGTAACATCTAGATGGCCTCTATATTTGACTTACATAAAGTATCAAACAAAAGCGTAAAAATCATTAGCACATAACTAAATAGCAGCGTAAAATGGTCATACTTGAGTAAAACAGTCAGGTATTTTTTCAACTGATTACTTTAAAGTTATTTTAAAGTAATAAAAGTATCCGAAAGAAAAGAGAGCTAACACCATGATCACTATTTCAGAAAATGCACAACAGCATTTTATTAAATTACTTTCGCAACAAGCTGAAGGTACCCATATCCGCGTTTTTGTTGTAAATCCTGGCACAGCGAAAGCTGAATGTGGCGTTTCATATTGTCCACCTGATGCGGTTGAAGCCGATGATATTCAACTGCCATTTGAAGGTTTTTCCGCGATGGTTGATGCGGACAGTAAAGGCTTTTTAGAAGACGCAGAAATTGATTTTACCACGGATCAAATGGGCTCGCAGCTTACGTTGAAAGCACCAAACGCTAAATTACGTAAAGTTGCTGATGACGCACCACTTTTTGAACGTGTGCATTATTTCTTACAAGCTGAAGTTAACCCTCAGTTAGCAGGTCATGGCGGCGAGTGTACCTTAGTTGAAATTACCGACGATGGTTATGCTGTATTGCAATTTGGCGGCGGCTGTAACGGTTGTGCACAAATTGATGTTACGGTAAAAGATGGTATTGAAAAGCAATTAATTGAATTAATGGCTGGCGAAATTAAAGGCGTTAAAGATGCTACAGAGCATGAACGCGGTGACCACTCGTATTACTAAAATTTAGCTTTTATAACTAAGTTTATATGATTAAGTTACTAGAAAAAATAGGCCAAAATCCACAATACAGTTTAACGCTGTTTCTACGTGGACTTGGCCTTTTTGTTATTGGTTTGCTCTTTGTCGCGTTGGGATACTTTTATCACCACCTTTGGCAAATCGTTGGCATTATAACACTGGCTATCTCTTGCTTATTGGCCGCATGGGGTTATTTGGGGATTTTTGCCAATCGCTGGTTAAATATCCTTTATCGTACTCGACCCGCTAATAAGCGTTCAACCGAAAAAACTCTCATTAAATGATCTTAATAACTGATTTAATAAAACAATTTTGGCTTCTCATTACTGTTTTTTTACTTACCGCAATCGCTACCTTGTCTTTATGGCCCGCTGAGTTTTTACCGCAAGTTCCAGGTAGTGATAAAACTCATCACTTTATCTCTTATGGTGCTTTAATGTTGCCGGTAGCATTACGAAAACCTAAATATTGGTTATGGGTTGCGTTAGGCTTTGCTGGCTTTAGCGGTGCTATAGAATTGATTCAACCTTATGTTAATCGATATGGTGAATGGCTTGATATGGCGGCGAATGTTGCAGGTTTAACCTGTGGTACCATACTCGCTAAGATTCTTGCGTATTTCACGGTAGGTAACACTAAGTAACACTTGATTACACAACGCATACAAGCGATTTGTTATTAGTTGACCGGCATCAAGCTTGATAGCTCTTAGCGTGTTAGTATTCTTTTATTGTTACATTATTAAGTCAACTACCCTATGTCGAAAGAAACTCCTGCGCATCATCTTCCGGTAGCACATCCACCGAAGCGATTATGGCAAAAAATATCGTCAATCATAGCGAAAGGAAGCTTTGGTTTAGCTGCTATTGGCGTTGTGGTAACTCTTGTTTATGGTGGTGATGTTGAAGCCGATATTAAAGCGGCAATGGGGGCAACTACCTTTTTCTGTGTTGCTGTCGGTGTGGTCTGTCAAGCGATGGGTGGTACTAGCATTCCAAACTTAAAGCCGGCACCGAAAGATCTCGATGATTCAAAATAATAGTAAGACAGTATTTTAGACCACAATAAATTGAGCAAAATGATACGAGCAGCTAAAAACCTTATTTATGCTGATAGAAACGGCTCGTTTTAGTTAAAAAACGTCTAAAGTCCTAGTGGTTTAAAGTAAAAGGCGTTATTTTATCCCTTCTGATTTTTAAAGGTATATACCATGAAATATTTGTTGCAGACACTCGTTTCAGTTGTTTTATTATTGAGCATTGCATTTAGCAGTCATGCAGCAGTAATTTTACAATATCATCATGTTAGCGATAGCACACCAGCAAGTACTAGTATCTCTCCAAAACAATTTGAAGTGCACTTACAATACCTTAAAGATAATAATTTTAAAGTTGTGGCTTTATCTGAGTTAATTGAAGGTATTAAAAAGCAACAAGCTTTACCGGATAAGAGTGTCGCTATCACCTTTGATGATGCTTATATTGATGTATTAACCCAAGCCAAACCCATCTTAGACAAGTTTGCATTTCCGTACACTATCTTCGTTAATCCAGGCATCATCAATCGTAACGAAAAAAATGATGCTTCACATTATTTATCATGGATCCAACTCAAAGCGCTTTCAGATGAAGGTGTCATTATCGCTAACCATGGCTATGAACATGATTCTATGGCACGAATAAAAGAGGGATTAACGCAAACACAATGGCTGAACAATCAAACAGAATTATTATTAAAAGCTGAAGCAGTTATTAAAGAAAATACCGGCCAAAACTGGCGCTATTATGCTTATCCATATGGCGAATATGATGTTGCGATACAAACATGGGCTAAAGAAAACGATTTCGTCGCTTTTTCTCAACAATCGGGCGCTATTGATTTATCAACAGACCTAAGCAGCGTACCTCGTTTTCCAGCTTCAAAGCCTTATGATAAAATTTCTGGTTTACGTGATAAGTTGAATTCATTGGCGTTTAATATTCGTTTGGAAGGCGAGCAAGCTGAAACAATCTTTAAACACAAAGAAGCCAAAAGTATCAATTTTGCTATTGAAACCGGGGACTTTTATAAATCCGCGCTCAATTGTTATATTTCAGGTTTAGGTAAGCAAAAAATTACGTGGAATGATGACGAAAGTTTTAGCATTAACTTTAGCAAAGATCTACCTATTGGCAGAGTTAGAGCTAACTGCACTGCAGCAAGTATAAGTAAGCCAGGTCGTTATTACTGGTACTCTAAGCCATGGTTTATCTTAAAAGATGATGGTAGTTGGTACCATTTATAAAAAAGTAAACGCTTTATCCTAAATTATTTATAGAGCGCGACTATTCTTTGATAGTCGCTTAATAATTTTTCACTATCAATGCTAGGTACTTCACCTACAACTTGCTCAGGTCTAAATATTGCGGCGATCATCCCCGCAGGATTTACTAAGACTAATGAAGCGCTGTGGTCAACCCAATAGCTTTCGTCGCCTGCTGGTAAATTAACATCGCTTTTACTTGCCTCTTTACTCGTAATTGCATACATCAATCCTAAATTCCGTGAAAAGGGAAATAACACATCGTGCTCTGCCCGCAGTGCTTTAAAATTAGGGTTAAAATATCCAATGTATTGTTCGAGTTTTTCACGAGAGTCTCTTTTAGGATCAACCGAGACTAATAATACTTGGCTGTTATTGGCAATGGTAACTAAGTCATCATAGATGAAGTTGAGATTTTGCAGCGTGGTTGGGCATACATCAGGACACGAAGTGTAGCCGAAAAATACTAACGACCATTTGTCGCGTAACTGCTTATTATTAAAAGGTTGGCCTAACTCGTCCGTTAAAGTAAAAGCTGATATTGGCCTAGCCTGCTGATAATGCAAAGCATATTCAGGTAGTGGTAATTGCTTTGTTTGACTAATCAGATAAAACCCCGCCGCACCGGCACAAATTGAGATTAAGGCAATAATGCTATAGATATGTTTATTCATCGAGATCCTATCTTTTGGCCAATGTCACGGGGTTACTGTTACTCATATTTTACTCTTAGCCCACGGGTAACCAATAATGATCGCAGAGTAAAATAATGAAAAGCAGCATTAAATGCACGATGGAGAATTTAAAGGTGGCCATTGCCGTCTCTTCTTTTGCATTAAACTTGAGCTGCCAAGCATAACCAATAAAGATCAAATTCAAAGTACATGCCCCCACTAAATAAAACCAGTTACTCATGCCAACTAGATAAGGTAATAAGCACACAATGAAGAGTAATACGGTATATAACAGTATCTGTGTTTTAGTAAAACTCACGCCATGGGTTACTGGCAACATAGGAATATTTACCTTGGCGTAATCATTTTTACGGTGAATAGCTAAGGCCCAAAAGTGTGGTGGTGTCCATGTGAAAATAATCAAAACTAATAACAATGCGTTAGGTGCCACTTCATTGGTCATGGCTGTCCAACCTAACAATGGCGGGATAGCTCCCGCTAAACCGCCGATAGTAATGTTTTGCGGTGTGGCGCGTTTTAAGTACATGGTATAGACAAAGCTATAGCCAACTAAGCCTGCTAAGGTTAAAAAAGCCGTTAGTGGATTAACTAAAGCGTAAAGAATAATAAAACCGAGTAGGGCTATGCTAGCTGCAAATACAATGGCATTAGTTATGCTAATTCTACCTGCAGGCAAGGGGCGATTATGAGTTCGTCCCATCACAGTATCAATTTTTTCATCAACAATATGATTGATAGCCGCGGCGGCTGAAGATAATAAAGCAATGCCGAGCATTGCAGGTATTAATACTTGCCAGGGTAAAGCACCGGGAACCGATAAACTCATCCCCACTAATGCTGTCAATACCAATAAGGCAACAACTTTAGGTTTGGTTATATCGTAATATGCGCGCCAATTAGCAAAAATATTACCAATGGAAAAATGATGATGACTAGCACTCATTGCTGGCGACATAGGTGTAATCGTTTTATTAATGACTTTACTCATTGAGAGACTCCTCGGAATTTTGTCTTAACTGATAAGTTAAGGTGATCAAACTCAGCATTAAACAGGCAGCAACTAAGTTGTGCGCGACAGCTACGTTAAGTGGCAACGAAAACCAGATATTACTAACTCCCAAGCTTATTTGAATGACTAATAGACTCAATAAAGCAATGGCAGAATTTTTTGTCGGGACAGTGCTTGTCTTGATAAAAACAGTGATGGCTAACCAAGCGAGAAATACGGCGGTAATGATGGCACCGAAGCGATGGGTCACATGGATAGTAACCCTTTCGTTATGTGCTAAGTGACCAAATTCGTAGCTCTCTTGGTTTGGGGGGATCAACTCAAATGACGGACCAAAACTCAAATCGGCTAACCAATTACCCTGACAGATGGGTAACTCTACACAACTCATTGCGGCATAATTTGATGAAGTCCAGCCCCCTAGGGCAATTTGTGCGGTTAAAATGGTGATACCGACTAACGCATAGCGAGTGTATTTTTTTAGCGGTAAATCAACTAGCTTTTCTCTTTGTGTATCTATTCTTGTAGTGTTAATGCGTAAATATAATAAGAACAGTAAACAAAGCGTTGTAAAACCGCCGAGCAAGTGTCCCATGACTACGATTGGCATTAATTTCAGCGTTACCGTCCACATGCCTAGAGCCGCTTGAAAAATAACAACGACTAAAATACTCAATGGCAGTAATAGCGGATATCTAACGCTGGATATTTTTGAATAACGTAACTTAATTGAAAATAATGCGATTGCCGCGATAAGCAAGCCAAGACTGCCAGCGAAATAGCGATGAATCATCTCATTCCAAGCTTTAGTCGGTTCGACAGGTCGCTCAGGATAAGCTTGTTCAGCTGCAGCAATTTGTAAACTTGTTTCAGGCACATCAATTAAACCATAACATGTTGGCCAATCAGGACAGCCTAAACCAGCATGCGTTAGACGTGTATAAGCACCTAAGCCAATAACAACAATGGCTAATAGTAAGCTGGTCAGCACTAAACGGCGTAGCGTCTGAGAATTTTTACACTGCTCTTTCATTGAGTTAACCAACCTTAGAATATTTCAAAAGTTTTTTCATATCAGCGACAATAGCTTTACCAAAGGCCGCTTGAAGTTGCTCTTGTTCGGGTAGTTGATGTTTTAGAATAATGTTGCCTAAAGGATCGGCGATAAGTACTTGTGGTTCTTGTAGTAAATTATTGATTTTTGGAGTTAACGCGAGTATTTTCCATTGGCTCTTGGCCAGTTGTTTGCTCTGCTGTGCCGAGAAAATATTTCCCTTGAGCAATACTGCAGATACTCTTGGCATATCTTTTCCTAGGGCAACATAGCTGTTATGTACAGTCTCAATGCTGTGCAAGCACACGTCAGGACACGTGCTAGGTAATCGATAAATAATAAGCCATTGTTTGGCAAGTTCTGACTCACTTATACCTAAGTCTTCTAAGGTTAACGGCTGGGTTAATAACTTCCCTTGATTTGTTACCCCTAAGTTCAGCCATTGATTGTCTAAGGCTAACTTGGCTAATAATATAGGCAATATAAATACGGCCATTAAAAGGAGTAAACTGCGACGATTTCTCTGGCTAGGCATAGGGGTCGAGGCATAGTCTGATTTATTACTACTGTTGATAGTCTTACTATCAATCGAATCATCTGGGTTTATTGACTTAGCCATAATTTAACGCCTCATTTTTCTTTTATTATTGTTGTTGTTTGTATATTTTGTAAAACATCAGGTGAGTTTTTCGAAGCAAGATGTGTCGATCTATTTGTTTTAACCCGTAAGCAAATCATTAGTATTAACCAAGCGATAGCTAAAGCTGCCCATTGGAAAGCGTAGCCGAAGTGTTTATCTGCGGGCATCACCATAGGATGCCAATTTTTTTTATAACCAAGAGTTTCTGCTTGATCGACATAGATAACAAAGGGGAGTAGTGGCTTATCGATTAATGGCGATATTAAGGCAGAAAATTTATCTAGTTCAATTTGTTGTACCCGTAATGGCCAATTTGGTTGAGTAAAATCCTGCTCGGTAAGCATGATCCCTTGTTCAATAATCCGTACATGGCCTTTGAAAATATGTTGACCATTTAGTGGTGTTATTTCTGGAAGTTCATTGCGATTAATAGAGCCTTGTACCCACCCTAGGTTGATTAGTACAGCATGACTTTGTGTTTGAACTACCTGCAATACACGATAACCGAGAGAGTTTTTTTCGACTTGATTATCGAGCAGAAATACATAGTCACTTTTAAACTGACCAGAAACGGTTACGGGAAAATCATTAATACTTTCTTTCCCAATAAACTGATTTTCCTTAGATAATTTAACTACCTCCTTCAGCGTTAAGGGTGATTGCTGATTAAGTTGGGTAATACGATCAGCACGCTGTTCTTTCTCAAAGCCTCGGTTATACTGCCAAAAAGATAGTTTAACTAAACAAAAAAACACAATAAACGTTAGCCCTAACCAAAGGGCACTTCTTATCAATGATGGGGCAAATGTATTTTTCGGCTTATCGACAGTCTGCAAAAATAAGGCCTTATAAAATATAGACAAAAACAAAAAGCATGACCCAAACGACATCGACAAAATGCCAATACCAACTTGCCGCTTGAAAAGCAAAATGGTTTTCTGGGGTGAAATGACCTTTTAGTACTCTAAACCACATGACTATCAACATGATACAGCCCAAAGTAACGTGCATGCCGTGAAAGCCAGTCAGTAAATAAAAGGTATTACCATAAACGCCACTATCTAAAAATAGCCGCATTTCTTCAGAGTAACCATGCGCGTATTCTTCTACTTGAAAGAACATAAACGCTAAGCCAAGTACTATGGTCAGACCAAGCCATGCTTTAAGTGGCCCACGATTATTTTTGATTAATGCATTATGAGCAAAGTGCGCGGTAATCGAAGATGTTAATAATAAAACGGTATTAATTAAGGGCAGACCATACCAACCCATGGCTGTGGTGGTGGTACCGTCGGGGGTGGTTAATAAAGGCCATTGGGCAACAAAGTCAGGCCAAAGTACGGCACCCGTTGATACGTTGTTACCTGCACCACCTAACCAAGGTACAGAAAATACTCGTAAATAAAGTAAAGCACCAAAAAAAGCGGCAAAAAACATCACTTCAGAAAAGATAAACCAACTCATGCCTTGGCGGAATGAATTATCCATCTGGTGCGAGTACTTACCTGTTAGCGACTCACTAATTACATCACTAAACCAACCCACTAGCATATAAATAACAAGTGCAATACCAGCCAAAAGCAAATATCCACCGTAACCATTCGTTTCATTTGCTAAGTCGGTGACGTAGTTAGCTGCACCAAAGGCAATCATAAATAGTGCTATTGCGCCGACTATTGGCCAGTGGCTTTGACTGGGTACGTAATAACTTTCATATTCTTTGTTAGTCATTTTCTATCCCTTTTTCGAGTAGAACCTTATGACGACTTCTCGGTTATGTCATACAAGGTATAAGATAAAGTTAAAGTGTTTATATCTGAGGGCAGCTCAACATCGACATAAAACTGCAAACTCATCTCAACATCCTTTCCCGCAGCTAGTGGTTGTTGAGTAAAGCAAAAACATTCAATTTTATGAAAATAGTTTGCTGCTAATCCGGGTGACACCGAGGGCACTGCTTGCCCGATAATGTCATGATCAGCTTTATTTTTTGCATAGAATGAGACTAATTTCATCTCACCGGGGTGCACATCAATTTCATTAATTACCGGCTCGAAATTCCATGGAATACCTTTAGCATTTCGGGTAATAAACTGTACTTTAACAGTACGTGATGTATCTATCCCTCCATCTTCATAAATTGCGGCGGTATCATTTGTTTTACCATTTAAACCGGTAATATCACAAAATACATCGTATAAAGGCACTAGAGCAAAGCCAAAGCCAAACATAGCAACAACAACAAGCAGTAATTTTCTTACTGTTCTATTATTGCTTTGGATACCTGAATTAGTATCTTTATTCATGTTGGCCTTGTCGTCATTAGTACTCATATTAGTTAATGCTCGTGCTGATCAGCATTATCAATGTCGCTTTGCGGCGGTGGCGTAGTAAAGGTGTGATAAGGCGCGGGGCTTGCCACTGTCCATTCCAAACCTATTGCACCATCCCAAGGTTTAGCTGGCGCTTTTTCACCACCACGAATACATTTGATTACTACCGCTAAGAAAATGAGTTGTGACAAACCAAAAGCAAAACCTCCAATACTGACCCACTTATTAAAGTCAGCAAACTGTAGAGCATAATCTGGAATTCTGCGTGGCATGCCTGCTAAACCTAAAAAGTGCATAGGGAAAAACAGTAAGTTCACAGAGATTAATGAACACCAAAAATGCCACTTGCTCAACGTATCGTTGTACATGTGACCAGTCCATTTAGGCAGCCAGAAATAAGCACCTGCATAGAGCGAGAATAATGAACCAGTAACCAACACATAATGAAAGTGAGCGACAACAAAATAAGTATCGTGATATTGGAAGTCGACTGGTGTCATCGCCAACATCAACCCTGAGAAACCACCAATGGTGAATAAAATAACAAAGGCGATAGAAAACAGCATAGGTGTTTCAAAGGTTAACGAACCGCGCCACATGGTAGCGACCCAATTAAATACTTTCACCCCAGTAGGTACCGCAATTAGCATGGTGCAGTACATAAAGAACAACTCACCAAATAGCGGCATACCGGTAGTGAACATGTGATGTGCCCAGACAATAAATGATAATAAGGCAATGGATGACGTTGCATAAACCATTGAACTATAACCAAACAAGCGTTTACGTGAGAATGCAGGAATAGTGGTTGAGACAATGCCAAAGGCAGGCAAAATCATGATATAAACCTCGGGGTGACCGAAGAACCAAAAAATGTGTTGGAACATTACCGGATCACCGCCACCAGCAGCATCAAAGAAGCTAGTGCCAAAATAGGTATCGGTAAGTAACATGGTCACTACACCGGCGAGTACTGGCATTACGGCAATTAACAAATAGGCCGTGATAAAGAAGGTCCAAACAAACAAAGGCATTTTCATGTACGTCATGCCAGGGGCACGCATATTCATTATGGTGACAACGATATTAATGGCACCCATGATTGAAGAGATACCCATAATGTGAACAGCAAAAACGAAGAAAGCAGTACTGCCATTAGAGTAAGTAGTTGATAGGGGGGCGTAAAAGGTCCAACCAAAATTAGGTGCACCACTTTCCATAAAGAAAGAGCCTAGTAAGATAGCAAAAGCAAAGGGAAGGATCCAAAAGCTCCAGTTATTCATTCGAGGTAGCGCCATATCTGGTGCACCTAACATCATAGGAAGCATCCAGTTTGCGAAGCCAGTAAAGGCGGGCATAATGGCACCAAACACCATCACTAAACCGTGGACAGTCGTTAATTGGTTAAAAAAATCAGGCTCAACTATTTGCAGACCTGGCTGAAATAACTCAGCTCGGATCACCATAGCTAAAGCGCCACCAGTTAAAAACATGATAAAAGCAAACCACAAATAAAGGGTGCCGATGTCTTTATGGTTTGTGGTATAAAGCCAACGTTTAATCCCCGTCATTTTATGGTCATCATGATGCTCGTCGTGCGAATCTTGTTCTATAACGTTTGTAGTCATTTTATATCCCCCTACTTCGCACTAGCAGCATCAACAGCTGCAGGTTGTACTAAATCACCGGTGTTATTTCCCCAAGCATTACGCTCATAGGTCACAACTGCGGCTATTTCAGTTTTGGTTAATTGGTTAGCAAATGCAGCCATGGCCGGATTCTTCTGACTACCGTTAATCACCATATCTAAATGAATAGCGACATCTCCCGTTGCAATTACACTGCCTTTAAGTGCAGGAAATGCTGGAGGTAAGCCTGCACCAGTCGGTTGGTGACAAGCAACACAAGCGGTCATATAAACTTTTTCGCCCATAGTCATTAATTCATCTTGGCTATACACTTTAGCTAAATCCTCAACGGGTGCTTCTGCAGTTATTATCTCGACTGCATCTTCAACGTTAGTTTCAATTGTCACGGATGCTTTAGCATCTGGTGCTGAGTTATCAACAGCAGACTTCACATCAGAGGCTTGCACGACATCACCAGTATCATTGCCCCAAGCATTACGCTCATAGGTCACAACCGCGGCGATCTCTTTTAAACTTAATTGTTTACCGTAAGCTTGCATACCTGTGCCAGCTTTACCGTTAAAGACAATATTAAGGTGCTCGTCTATCGAGCCAGTTGTGGCAACAGGGCTACCTTTTAAGGCAGGGAAGGCTGGCGGTAAACCTAAACCGGTTGGTTGATGACAAGCTGAGCAGTAGGCTGTGTAAGTTGTTTCACCTAATTGCATAAGTTCTTCTTTTGATAAAGAAGCGTTTAATGAATCTTGTTCGGCACTTGCCGCAGCGGCGATACGTTGCTGTTGTTCATTGATCCAAATATCATAATCTTCAGCTGATTTTACCTCAACAACAATGGGCATAAAGCCATGATCTTTTCCGCATAACTCGGCACATTGACCGCGGTAAACACCCGGTTCTTCAACCCTAGTCCATGCTTCATTGATGAAACCTGGATTAGCATCTTGTTTAACGGCAAAAGCAGGCACCCACCATGAATGGATAACGTCATCAGAGGTAATTAAAAACCTAACTTTTTTATTGGCGGGAATGACAAGAGGTTTATCAACTTCAAGTAAATAGTTTTCACCTTTGACGGCGCTAGTTTCTTGTTGATTTTGGTATTGTTCGCGGGGAGTTGAAAGGACAGAGTAATATTCGAT
Source organism: uncultured Colwellia sp. (assembly GCA_913058405.1). Lineage (GTDB taxonomy): Bacteria > Pseudomonadota > Gammaproteobacteria > Enterobacterales > Alteromonadaceae > Colwellia. The sequence goes on from CAJXRC010000052.1 coordinate 20,855, forward strand.
ATCTTGATCAAAGTATTTGTAATGCCATTTCCATTGTGAGCCTGTTATTTGAATCGTGACATCAGAGTTTTCATTGTCCTCCATTGCTATCAGTGTTTGCGTGGCAGGTATGGCCATAGCAATCAAAATAACAATGGGTATTGCTGTCCAAAGGATTTCTACTTTAGTGCTTTCATGAAAATCAGCAGGTTTTACACCCTTAGATTTTCGGTGAAAAGCAATTGACCAAAACATAGCGCCAAAAACCAAAACACCAATAGCAGTACAAATATAGAGCACTAGCATATGTAAATCATATACGTCTCTACTAACGGCAGTAACCCCTTTAGTCAGGTTTAACTGCGTCTCTGCCCAGACTGAATTGGTAAATAGGCCTACCAACACTAGCCAGATTAGCTTATGTTTCCCCACACGGCATCTCCTCTTTTCAATGATAGAGAACAGATGTGCAGCAATGTACTTCATAACTCACTGAACTGAATATCTGTTGTTGTTATTATTTTTATCAACTAACAAGAGCTCGGTTTAGTCACGGTTGCGCTGTGTAGAACGGTTCATGACGAATATACCCAAGCGACTTGAAGATGCGTGTTTCAGGACGCTTGAGCGATTCATGATCAAGGCGTCTCAT
>CAJXRC010000053.1 GCA_913058405.1 uncultured Colwellia sp.
TACGGTCTCGTGGGCTCGGAGATGTGTATAAGAGACAGCATTTTATATACTACGTCTTTTTAGCCGATAGAAAAGACATCAGGCCTTTTGGCAACTCAGTTGCTTTCATGGTTTGAGTCGCTAACGGCTCTTCTAAGCGTTCGATTAACGTCACTTGCTGCGCGGTAACACCTAAGAGCAACTGTTGCTCTCCTGCTTGAATTACAACGACACGTTCTTTAGCGCCTAAGGATAAGCTCGTTACCACTTTTAATTGACTAACACCTTGTTGTGTCAAATTAAAACGTTTAAGTACAAAAGCACAAATAACAATTAACGCTAATACCATTAATAACGACATTATCATGCTACCAGCATCCATATTTGCCATAACATGGCTACCAACTTTCGGGTTGTCGTTATTGAGTATTTGCGAGCTAGAAGCTTGTTGGGCTAACCCTTGCTGTACAGAATCTTTCTCTAGGCTATCTTGCTGAATGGCGCTTTTAACTGTTTTGCTTTGCTGAGTGTTACCTTGTAGATCAACACCTTGCTGAGATAAGACGTTGTCATTGACAATATTTTCAGTGACGGCGCTGTTCATTATTTTGCTTTCAGAACTATTTTCTTGTGCTAAAACCATTGTAGACAGTAAACAACAACTAAAAGCCAGTAATATGCGCAGTGTTTTTAATATCATGTTGATTTTATATCTCTATTCACATCATGCTCAATAAATGACTTTATTTTAACTTTTTAATACGTTCAACTTGGCTAACGACATCCGTTAAACGAATACCAAACTTATCGTTAACAACAACCACTTCACCGTGGGCAATTAAGGTACCGTTAACTAACACATCAAGTGATTCGCCCGCTACTCGATCTAGCTCTACCACCGATCCTTGGTTTAATTGCAATAAATTTCTGATACTAATATTACTTCGACCTACTTCCATTGAAATAGTCACTGGAATATCTAAAATAGCATCAAGCTTTCTCTTTTCATCACCAGTAATAGGGCTGTCATCTGGGGTCAATTCTTCGAGGTCAACAGTTTTAGCCGCACTCGCTTCCGCTTGCTCGTCTAATGCCTCATCCCACATACTTAGGTCTTCATCTTTTTCGTTACTCATACCACTTGCCTCAATTTATAATTTTGTTCAAATAGATCGACTTACAAGTCATCTTCTAATAGGTGAAGTTCTGCGTCACTATCAAGACGTTTACCACCTTTAGTCAAGATAGTAAGTTCAGATTTAGCTGACTCTGGTCGCCTAATTTTTGATTCGATTTTCAATGCAATATTGTCTCGACTACGACCCAACTTAGCTCTAAAGGTCGGTAAGTCTTCAATTAACACCGTAATATTATCAGGCATTTCAATCGGTATAATATCTCCCGCCTGTAACTCCATCACTTGGCTTAAAGAGATATCAACCTCAATAAACTTAGTATTAATGTTAACTGGGACATCCATGATTTCATCGCGTAATGCTTTAGACCAACGCATATCGGTGTCTTCTTTATCACTTTGCACGCCTGCATCAAGCAATTCACGAATAGGCTCAAGCATAGAATATGGTAAAGCTATGTGGAAATCACCACCACCACCATCTAATTCAATATGAAAAGAGCTAATGACTACAACTTCCGTTGGGCTAACAATATTTGCCATTGATGGGTTAACTTCTGAATCTAAGTATTCAAAAGACACATCCATCACTGGGGACCAAGCTTCTTTATAATCTTCAAAAACAAGCTTTAATAGCATCTGAATAATACGACGCTCTGTTGGTGTAAATTCACGGCCTTCTATTTTAGCGTGATAACGACCATCGCCACCAAAAAAGTTATCCACCAAAATAAAAACTAAGCGCGCTTCCATCGTGATTAGTGCAGTCCCTTTTAAAGGACGAAATCGCACCATATTTAAGCTCGTTGGTACAAACAAGGTATGTATGTACTCACCAAACTTTATCATTTGGATACCATTAATAGAAACTTCTGCAGTGCGGCGCATCATATTAAATAAGCTAATTCGCATATGACGAGCAAAACGTTCATTGACCATTTCCAGCGTGGGCATACGACCACGCACAATCCGATCTTGTGAAGAAAAATCATAATCAGAGGTGCCATCTCGCGATTGCACGACATCCTCAACTATATCTTCTTCTTCAACATCATCAACACCATGTAATAAGGCATCAATTTCGTCTTGGGATAATAAATCACTCACTCGATAGTCTCTTCTTATTTACTTTGTTTAATGTTATTTAAAACAATGGGCACTGTAGCCGGTAAACTCAACTAGTTATTGCATAACAAAACCGGTGAAAAGAACTTTTTCAACCGTTTTATCACCTTCAACATCTGTCATTATTTTTTGTACCGCAGCTAATGATTGCTGCTTTAACGAAACTTTTCCTGCACTTGTCGCCAAATCATCGGCATTGGCTTGTGAGAATACACCTAATAAAGTACTTTCTATCAGTGGAATATGCATCTTTGCATTCTCTTCGTTATCGCCACCGCGAACGAGTAACTGTACGCGAATTTCGACAAAACGATCACGAGCAGCACCAGGAACATTAAAACGAAACGGTCTAGGCATTGGTACGTACAAAGCAGACCCCAACTGTGCACCTGAATCAACTTTGGCTACCTCACCTGAGTCACTATCTAATGCAGCATCTAATTCGGCTTGACTTGCACTGTTATCACCACCGCCCATGAAGAAAAAATATGCACCTGCACCACCACCGAGTAAAACAACAACTGCGATAATGATGATTATCATTTTTTTCTTTTTACCTGAATTATCTAGCTCTAATTCGCCTTCTTTGCCAGTGTCTTTTTCATCTGCCATGAGAACCCTTTAAATTATACAGCCACAAATTGTGATAATAATAAGTGACTAATTAATGACATAGTATTTATGAATAGACTATATCCTTGAATAGTCTTTGAGCCAATGTGTTTTCATCAACTTAACTTCATTTTCAGCAATTAAGCGTAGTAATCCACACCAGTTGCAGAAGAATCGAACAATTGAGCTGATAAAGTATGCTCTACATTACCCTCTTCTTTTTTAGCGTCATTTGAGAGATGAGAGCCATTACCATTATTTTCTCCTAAGCTCTGTTCATTTGAGTTCTGTTGTTGATCTTGCTGTTCAACATTAGCGTCTCCCACATCAACACCTTGCTCTGACAGCATATCTCTTAATTTGTGCATATTTTGTTCTAGCGCATCTTTTGCTTGCTGATTTTGCACCACAAAATTAACGGAGGCTTGCTCACCTTGTAAGTTAACCCGTACTTGCATATTACCAAACTCTGGCGGATCTAATGTTATATCAAATTGCTGCAGTTTTTGATTAATGGTAAGCATCACTTTATCTTTTACCGCATCAGCAAAATCTTTTCTAAAAATGGAAATTGTTTCTTGCTGAAGCTGAACATTATTCTTTTGTATTTGAACTGTATCACTGGCAACATTATGATTTAACACTTCAGATACCTGATGCTCAAAATAGGCATCATTACTTTGTTTAGCTTGTGTTGTTTGTACTGTTTGAGCATTTAGCTCTGATGCTGTTCGCATTGTAATAGCATCACTTACTTGGCCCGTAGTTTTTACACTGGACTCTAAGGGCTTACCTTCTGCTATAAGCGTTGAGTCTATAGCTTCCTCACTCACTTCATCAATAACTTGCTGCTCGTTATTAGCTGATTGTACTTTTTGCTGTGCCTGCGCTTGTTGTAACGCTTGTAGTTGAGCCGCTGTCATCGCAGGTTGTTTTTCTTGATTCACTGCAGCTTGTTCTTTCGATCCACTCTCAATGGATGCTGCGTTTGCTTGCACGGAGCGCTCAATTTCTACTTTGTTACCAGAGCTAACTTTATTTAATTGTGAAATTTCAGTCCCAGCATCACTCTGACTAACTTTCAAGGATGATAGCGAGCCATTAACAGTCCTAACTATCGATTCATCAATATTGTTACCTGAGCTAGCTGTTAATCCAGCATTAATATCGCCTTTAGATTGAACGGATGAACTCGCTTTATTTTCAGCTTGATTTAGTTCGGCTTTACCCACATTTTCTTTAGTAGAAGGAGATCGTTCTTCAACAGTATTATCTCCTTCAACGATAGGTTCAACAGGCAATTGGTATAGACCTGTGTCAATTTTTTCTGTTATTTTATTTTTGTTAGCTTGTGTCACTCCAGCAGCCAAATCGCTAATTTGATTGTTCGACTGCGCCGAAGCTAGCTGTGCATTAATTAATTGCTCGCTCGTAATGCTCTGACTCTTAGTAGTGCTTTGTTGTCCTTGTAGCGACAACTGGTAATCTTTTAATGCTTGATCATTTGATTGCGTTAATAGGGTATTATTCTGTTTGAGCTGCGTACGAGCTAATAACTCGTCTTTTGAAAATGCACTTAATTTATGTTCAATTGATCGCGCAACACTATCATCTTCCCCGCTTTGGGCTGTAGCTGATTGACTAGTAGTATCCTTATCAACAAGGTGATTATTGGTATTGTTAACAGGTACTCCTGTATTTTGACCTACCTCTTCATTCGAAGTCTCTTTACCACGCGTCGTTGTTTCATCTGATTTAGCTAAAGTTTGGTCGCTATTATAAAGTAATGAAATAAACTGCTCAGATTCAGCTAAAGCACCATTTTTCGATGAGGCATTTGTATCTGAATTATTTTCTGCTTTAAGTGTTCCATCCAGCAATGTTTCTTCACTGGTGTGGTTAGCATCGAGTAATTTTTTAGCGTCACTTTCTTGGCGATTACTAACCTCATTTACCTCACTGTCATCATTTCCGGCAACAGCCTTCCCCTGATTTGCCGCAGCAGCTTGCTCCGTTGAGGTCGACTTACTTCCAGCAATGGCTTTATTTTTTTCAGGAAAGTGTTGTTCAACTAAACTAGAAAATTCAGTATCTTTATTGCTGACAGCAGAACCACTTGATGAACCTTTAGCTTTTAAATCAGTCTCTTGTGACAAAAAAACAGGTAAAGCATTCACTTGTTGCATAATAATCCCAGTAACTTAAATCAATTTAATTCGAAAAATAACACCGTATATAGGTAGTACTGCGACTATTAAAAACCTCAAGTACTCTTTGTAACTATAGAAACTAGAGCAAAAACCGTTCCACTTCCTTATAAGGTGTTAGTGGATAACTCAATTTATGGGAGATTAACGCATGGGACGTCGAATATATTGTTGTGTAGCTATTTCATCAAACATTTTCTGTTCAGCTTTGTCTGCAGCGACGGCTATTTTTGCTAAACGTTTATCACGTAATAGTTCAACTGCCTTTACTTTTTGTCTCTGCTTTAGCCATATACTCTTACTTTGCTCTACTAGTGCTTTTGCTTGTCGTGTCGCTATTTCAACTTGTTTAGAAGCGGTATCAAGCTTGGCAATAAAAGCATGGTAATGGCTATATGTAGCACTATCTAAACCTTCTTGTGCTCTTTGACTTAAACGTTTCATATACTCTAATCGATAGTCCGCAACCCCCTGCAAGCGAGAAATGTTCTGCTGATATTCATTCTCAGCTATCTTTAATTGATCAGCGCAACGTTGCTCGTTATCGTGTTCATACTTTAAAATGGTATCAAGTTGCTTCATTGGCATGTTGAGTACTCTTTATATCACGCGTTTATATTCAATACTTTTTATTAAAAACGAGTATTGCGTTTATGAATTATTGATTATTATGTGCATGTGCTGCTGCAATAATTTCTTTCAGCTGCGCAATACTTTGATCATAAGGAATAACTTCATCAATTTTTTGTTGCAAGAAAAAATTAATAACCGGTAGCACGTTTATAGCCTGATCAATACGAGGATCATTACCTTTGGTATAAGCACCAATGGCAATAAGATCTTTATTTTGCTGATAAAGGGCATACATTTGTTTTAGTTGTTTTGCTAATTCTTGATGATCAGGACTAGTAACCATCGGCATTACTCGGGAAATAGAACCTTCAATGTTTACAGCAGGATAATGCCCAGCATCTGCTAGTTCGCGAGATAAAACGACGTGTCCATCTAAAATAGCACGAGAGGCATCAGCAACAGGGTCCTGTAAATCGTCACCCTCTGTTAATACAGTATAAAAAGCAGTGATCGAGCCCTGCCCTTCGCCACCATTACCGGCACGTTCAACAAGTTGCGGCAGTTTTGAAAAGACTGAAGGCGGATATCCTTTCGTTGCCGGTGGCTCACCAACAGCTAAAGCTATTTCTCGTTGCGCCTGTGCATAGCGCGTTAATGAATCAAGCAATAACAATACATTTAGACCTTGATCGCGAAAATACTCACTGATCTGTACTGCAGTTTCACAACCTTTAAGTCGCATTAAAGGTGAATTATCGGCTGGTGCAGCAACAACAACGGCGCGCCTTATACCTTCTTCACCTAATATTTCTTCGATAAACTCTTTTACTTCTCGGCCACGTTCACCCACTAATCCAACAACAACCACATCAGCTGTTGTCCCACGGGTCATCATCCCCATCAGCACACTTTTACCAACACCTGAGCCGGCGAAAAGCCCCATACGCTGACCTTTACCAATACTAATAAAGCTATTAATAGAGCGAACGCCTACATCAAGTACTTCAGTGATGGCCCGTCGTGATAATGGATTGATAGGTTTACTATCATGGTGATAGTCCTCATCTGCCTTGATCGGTCCTTTACTATCGAGCGGTTTACCTACGCCATTAATAACACGGCCAAGTAACCCCATTGATAAAGGTACTTTAGCTTTACTGGAAATAGGTAATACTCGCGCACCAGGCATAACACCGCGGAGACTTTCTTCAGGCATCAAATAGGTAATATCTTGAGCAAAGCCAACAACTTCTGCTAACAAGTCACCATGAGCCGTTTCAACAAGACACTGACTGCCGACATGTGCTTTGACACCAACAGCTTCAAGAGTTAAACCAACAACTCGCACTAACCTTCCGGCGACTGGCGCTTTAAAATCATGAATAAATTGTTGATTATTTTTGAACCGCTCTGTTAAGCGTGAGCTATCAACCATGATGTGTATTTACCTTAAAAAGTACTGAGCTAAGAGCATAAAAATCAGAATGAACTCTAAAGTTATGAGTTTTGGTGTAAGGCATCCTGCAAGAAAGGTTCTAGCACTTGCTTTAACCTAGCTTTCATCTGTAAATCAATATTTGAAGTACTATTTTCTATTTGACAACTACCAGGAGGAAACTGAGGAGCCGGCAATAATCGCCAGCCCTGCTGCTGTATATGCGCCACACCGAACTGGGCTTCGACTAACTTAATGTCGCTTGGATTTAAACAGATTTGTGTTTGCGCATCACTGCTCGGTAAACTTTTAATACCGCTAGAAATCGCTGTCATTAAAATGTCAGGATTTGTTTTGGCTTCATGTAAAACAACCGCTTCAGTTAATTGTAAAACTAAATTAAGTAATTGCTCTTCTACATTTTTTTCCACACTAGCAAGCGGTAGATGTAATTGTTCAATTAAGCTTTGCCAAATAGCACTTTGTTGATCAATATGCTCTTTGCCCTGCGCTAAACCTTGTTCATTACCTTCTTCAATACCTTGTGCTTGACCTTCTTCCAGCCCTTTAGCTAATCCTTCTTCATAACCCTTAGCTAAACCTTCTTCCTTGCCCTGACTAAAACCTTCTTCACTTGCCGCTTGACGAATTTCTTCAATTTCTTGTGCTGTCAAAGGCTGAGGCTCAACTTCTTCAGGCTCTGGGGGTTCATATACCCAGTTACTTTTTCTACCCAAAGCGTTTGTTTTCTCTTTCTCTTGAGCCGTAGGCTGGTTTTGCACATCAGGCAAAGACCACAAGTCTGTGGTTTCTTCAGACGCCTTTATAATACGGATAGTTGATTTACTCATTAAAATACCTTTTCATACCAAACGAATTAATTAGTTTGATGTTATAAGAACTCATCACCGCCGCCACCGCCGCCAAGCATGATCTCACCTGCATCAGAAAGTCGTCGAGCAACGGATAAAATTTCTTTTTGCGCCGCTTCGACTTCACTAATACGGACTGGGCCCATCGCTTCTAAATCATCAGCCATCATCTCTGCAGCACGTTTTGACATATTGCTCATTATTTTATCTTTTAATGCTTCGTCAGTGCCTTTAATTGCTTTCATCAAGGCTTCTTGCTGTACTTCACGTAGAATAGCCTGCATACCCCTGTCATCAACATCAGCAAGGTTTTCAAAGACAAACATTAAGTCTTGAATTTGCTGACTCATCTCTTCATCATTTTCACGAATCGAGTCCATCAACATACCTTCAACATTAGTTTCTAGATAGTTCATGATATCTGCAGCGGCTTTTAATCCACCCATTTTCGCAGCTTGCGCACCAGCTTGACCAGCAAACTGTTTCTCCATTATCTCATTCAATTCTTGTAATGCTGCAGGTTGTACTTCTTCTAAATTGGCTATACGCATCATTAAATCTAAGCGTACTTTATCGGTAAACTGTCCCATAATCTCTGCAGATTGCTCAGGCTCTAGATAAGAAAGTACAATTGTTTGAATTTGAGGATGCTCATTACGAATAATATTTGCTACTTGTTTAGAGTCCATCCACTTCAATGAATCTAGGCCTTTAGCACCACCACCCATAACAATTTGATCAATTAAGTTACCCGCTTTATCCTCACCCAACGCAGCAGTCAGGGCTCTGCGAACAAACTCTTCACTTTGAAAACCGATAGTAGAAAAATTTTGGATTTCGTGAATAAATAATTTATGCACAGCAGTGATTTTTTCTTGAGTGAAATCTTCCATCGCTGCCATCACAGTGCCCACTTGTTGCACTTGTTTTGGTTCGAGGTGTTTCAGAATTTGTGCTGCATCTTCTTCAGACAAACTAAGCAGTAGGATCGCTGCTTTTTCAGCACCTTCTAATTTATCTACATCAAAGCCTGCAGGAGCTGCGGTTAATTCACCGACTTCATTTTCATCACTCATCTTCGTTCAACCAACTTTTTACTACTTGCGATGATAGTTCTGGCTCATTCGCGACTAGCGCTCGAACCGCTTTTAATACATCTTCATCTCGATGAAGATCTGGCAATTGTAAACTACCATCTGCTGCAAAACCAACGGCACCTGCGTCGAAATCAGACGTCAGCATATCCATAGTCTCATCACCTAAATCGATATGACCATCAAGCGATTTATCACCGTAATCATCTGGCGTCTGCTCAGGGTAGATTAAACGTTTCAACATAGGACGAACAACAGCTAAAATTAGCACGATAATAACCAAAGCACCCAAGACTAATTTAAGCACTTTAATAAACCAAGGCTGCTGCCACATTGGCACTACTGTTACTACGCCAAAGTCTGGACGATTAAACGGAATAGTTACTACTTCCAATACATCACCACGTTGTAAATCAAAACCAATACTCCCTTGTAAGAGACGACGTATACTCGCTGTTTCTGCTGCAGAGCGTGGAACAAAACTCGCTGCTGGCGCGTTTGTGGCTCCTTCAACGGGAGGAGCTGTAGGGCCGGTCACATAATCAAGCGCTACCGAGACACTAACACGTCTTACAACACCCGCTTGTTGTTTAGTATGGCTAATGGCTTCATCAAGTTCATAATTCTTAGTCGATTCAGAGTGTTTTCTGCTCGGCATGCTTTTCTTTTGCCCACCAACTGCATCTTCTGGAATAGCAGAGGCAACGGGGGGTTGATTTGTTAAAGCCCCCGGAATACCGCCCAATGCACCACCGATGTTAGTGCTTTCAACGCTCATTTCACTTCGTAGTGCTGGTAAGTCAGAGTTATAACGGCGCTGTGTTTCTTCAACATTAGTGAAGTCCATCGTAATATCAACTTGCGCGGTATAGTTACCTAAACCAACAACAGGAATAAGAATACTGTCAATTTTCTCCATGTACTCTTGTTCACGTTTTTGTTCAATCTCAAACTCTTTTCTTGAGCGAGATGAAATGGAGTCTTGTGAGCCTGAATTAAGTAAGCGACCATTTTGATCAGTAACAGTGACACGATTAGGCATTAAACCTTGTACTGCTGAAGCAACAATATCAACAACAGCATCAACTTCTTCTTCCGAAAGAATTTTACCGCGTTGCATGGTAAGAACGACTGTAGCTGAAGGATTTTTTTCTCGACGGGCAAATATATTTTCACGAGGAATCGCAAGTAATACCTTAACTCTGTTTATACTTTTTAATTGTTCTATGGTTTTAGATATTTGCTGTTCTCTGCCAAACTTTAACCTTTCACGCTCAAGTCGCTGACTAACACCAAAGCCCATATCTTTCATTAAAATATCTTCACCTTGAGAGGGTTCGTCTGTTAAACCTTCTCTGGCTAGCAATAATTTTACATTTTGGTACTCATCTGCGGGTACTGAAATCGTATTATTTTCTTGTTGATACTCCACTTGATTGGCATCAAGAAAGTCCATGGTGGTAATTAATTGTTTAGTTGGTAATTTTGCTAGCACACGATATTCAGGTTCGTTAGCCAACATAATAACAAATACCGCAATAGCTAAACAAATAGCCAAAGCAACAACGATGGTTATTTGTCGTAAAATATCAACGCTACCTAATGAGGCAGCAAAACCTGATTTTTGCTCACCGATCCCCGCACCTTCAGCTTCGTTGGCGATCATATCACCACCACTATCTGCTGTAACCATTGCGTTTGTATCAGACACTTTACTTCTCCGCTGTACTGTTTTTTGTATCAAGGTATTTTATTGACGCATGATACCTATAATACTATGACTTAAATACAATTATTTAGTTATGGATAAACCATCAAGAGCAAGGCACTTGAATGAGACATACATACATTCGTTTGCCTATAGCGCTCTTTACTATAATGGTAAAGTAACGAGGCTATTGTTGCGTTTAAGCCAACTAAATTAAACTGGCATGCTCATTATTTCTTTATAAGCTTCAACAAATTTATTTCGTATTTGCACTGTTGCATCCAAAGCGACACCTGATTTAGAAGAAGCAATCATTACTTCCGCTAGTGTGACATTACTATCACCCAGTTCAAATGCGCGTTTCTTATCGCCAGCTTCGGTTTGTAACTCATTAACACCATTTAGTGCACTGGTAAGCATATCGCCAAAATTACTAGTCGATTGATTAATTTTACCGACACTACTAGCCGCAGTACCATTTATGACATCAGCATCAATTGCTGGTGGCTTGTTACCCATGGCTTGTAGCGACATGTTTTGCATTTGGCTATAGAGAGAATTACTTTTGATATCCATGGGGCACTCACTTTTGTCAATTTTTTAACTTTAAACAAGATATAACGGTGAGGTTGCAAGCATAGTGCCAAAAGAAAAGTTTGAGTTGTGTGATGATATATACCCAGCCAAATTATAGGTCGGTTTCATTGTTTGGGGGTATTCGAGAGGAGCTAATTTTACAGGTTATCGAGAATGATAACCTGGAGTGTATTATTGATAATTAACTTAATTTAATAATTAAGCTGGTATTTCAATACCTGAATCGCGCATTTTAGCAATCTTATAACGAAGAGTTCGAGGACTAATCCCTAAGCGCTCAGCTACATCTTTTCGGCTGCCGTGACATGCTTGTAAAGTATCAAGAATAATTTGATGCTCTTGCAATTTAAGCTCATTGCCAAGCTTATCCTCACTGCTGGTTACCTGCTCAGGTTCTGCTACCAATGCTGTATCAAAGTTTTCAATCAGTAAATCTCCAGCATCAATAACCTGATCAGCATGTAAAATAAGTGCTCTTTGAATAACATTATCTAATTCACGAACATTACCAGGCCAATGATAAGCATTTAGCTTACTTCTCGCTGCACCAGAGAATTCAGGGATAGTATCGCCATTTTTTTGACAATGCAGCGAAACTAAGTGTTGTGCTAACACAAATATATCATCAACTCGCTGAGCTAGCGGTAACCAAGATAGTGGAAATACATTAAGGCGATAATAAAGATCTTCACGAAACATTCCCTCACTTACCGCGACTTTTAAATCTCGGTTACTGGTAGCAATAACACGAACATCAAGACTTATGGTTTTTCGCCCGCCTAAGCGCTCAACTTCACGCTCTTGTAATACGCGTAAGATTTTTGCCTGTAAGCCCAAGTCCATTTCGGTAATTTCATCAAGTAAAATTGTACCGCCTTGTGCCTGTTCAAATTTCCCAGGACAAGCTTGAATTGCCCCTGTGAAGGCTCCTTTTTCATAACCAAATAATGTTGCTTCCAGCATGTTTTCAGGAATTGCGGCACAATTAATCGCAATAAAAGGCTCTGTACTACGTTTGGAGTGATTATGGACATACTGCGCTAAAACTTCTTTACCTGAACCACTAGGACCAAGGATCATCACAGATGCATCTGTAGTAGCTACTTTCTTAGCTAAGGTTAGCAGTTCTAAAGATCGTTTATCCGCGACAATGGGGTCATTTTTATTGATTATTTTTGGCGGAATATATTGGCTAACCATATTGAGTAATACTTGTGGAGCGAACGGCTTAGCAATATAGTTGCAAGCACCGTCTTGCATAGCTTGTACGGCATCATCTATGGTACCAAATGCAGTCATCAATAATACCGGTAAGTTCGAATACTGACTTTTAATACTTTTTAATAATGATAAGCCAGACATCCCACCCATTTGGACATCACTAATAACAATATCCACTTGATTACTTTTTAAAGCCAATAAGGCTTCTTCGCCCGAATCAGCTTCAACGCAGTGATAGTCTGCTAATGATAGCGTATCCACTAAAGCTTCTCGCAAACCAGCATCGTCTTCAACAACCAGAATTTTATATTCAGTCATCAGTACTCTCCACTGGGTTATTTTTCATCACATTCCCCTGCTCTAGCAAAGGTAACTTAATAACAAAATGTGCACCTGTCTTGGTTTCATTAAGTAAACTCACCTCACCTTGATGCGCATTAACTACCGATTTAACGACGGCTAAACCAAGACCTGTACCTTTACTACTTGATGTATAAAAAGGCTGAAATATTTTATCAGCCACTTCAGCACCAATACCAGGACCATTATCTTTAACGCTTACATATAAATGGCTGGCTTGACTATAAACTTGGATATTTATCAGCGGTTCAACGACATGATTAACACAAATCGCTTGTAAGGAATTATGCAATAAGTTTTGAATGGCGCCTGTTAAAGCATTTTTATTTCCTAAAACCTGAAGGTCATTGTCAGGTAATTGTACCTTGACCTTAGTATTGCCTTTATCTAACAGTGCATCCATGGAGTTAACCGTATCATTTATCAGTTCTCCTATATTCACAGGAGCAACGACTTGTTCTTTACCACTTTTAGAAAATAACAACATGTCATTCACTTGCTGCTCTAAATCATGTAAACGCGCATTCAGTTTTCCTTGAAACTTTACCCGTGCAGTTTCCGCTAATTTATGCGTTGATAAGTTTTCGCTATATAGAATAGCTGCAGATAAAGGGGTACGTATTTGATGGGCGAGTGTTGATACCATTTTTCCTAACGAGGAAAGGCGTTGCATTTGTGATAACTTATCTTGCAATAATCGTGTTTCAGTTAAATCAGTTATCATGATTAACTGACCAGGTTGTGAACCTAAACTAGTTATCTCTAACTTTACGCGACGTCCGTCTTTAAGAGATATTTCATGCCAATCATCTTCACGTGGATCGAAAGAACGTGCGATAACATTAAACCAAGGTTGGCCAAGAATAGGTTCATCAAGTAAGTTTCTAGCAACTTGATTTATTTTCACAACAATACCATTACCATCAAGCATTACTAAGCCTGTAGGCATCACTTCTATTAGTTTGTCCGCTAATAGATTATGGCTGAGGGATTGTTCATCCAACGTTGAACAAAGAAGATGGTGAGTACTGGCGATTGAGCGCGGAGTAAAGTTATATTTTCCACTTTGAGATGCTTGTGACCTTAAAGCGGCTAATTCACCAGGAAACGCTTCCTGCTCAAGTAAAGAAGGCCTATTAGCCCCTGCACTATTAACTGAATGAAAAGTTACGTTAACGTTTGATTCAATTATACTTGGAGCTACTGTTGGAATTGCTTGCGACATAACTTGTGCCATACATAAGTACTCAATAAAAACTATCTAGTACCTATAAAGCATTTACTATGCCATTATTTTAACCTTTAAATTCAATAAATTAAAAACATAATCTACTGAAAGCGGTTAACATTCACTGTCAATCTATTGACCTTAACGACTAACCTTCCCCATATTACTCACTTGGTTTTTGCAAATCGTATTTACGCATTTTTTCAACTAATGTTGTTCTACGCATACCAAGGGTTTCTGCTGCTCTAGCAACTACATAATCATGCTTACATAACGATTGCTTGATCAAAGAGACTTCAAGATCTGCTAAATGCTCTTTTAAATTTAAACCATCATCAGGTAATAAAGTTACATTGGCAGAATTTTGCGCGCCGTTAACATCACTGTCGACAGTTAACTCATCTTGCTCAATATCATCTTCGCTCTCATCATCGTCATAATCGAAACCGCCAAATAGCTCATTAATAACGTCATGCTCTTGCAATTCTTCAGGGTATTCAGGGTTATACGCTTGTACGTCAATATGTTGATATTTATAAGGTAACTCTGCAACATCAACGATTTGATCACCGTACATAATTAACATACGTTCAATTAAGTTCGATAGCTCTCTAACGTTGCCCGGCCAAGGGTGCTCCATCAATGACTCTATGGCTTTTTCAGTAAAGCGTACGGTTTTATTCTGTTCGTGCTCAAAGCGAGTAAGCAGCTCTTGTAATAACAGTGGAATATCTTCTTTTCGATCGCGTAATGCTGGCGTGTCTATCGGGAAGACATTCAAACGATAGAATAAATCTTCTCTAAAACTACCCTCTTTGATCATTTCTTCTAAATCTTGATGCGTAGCAGCAACAATACGAACGTTAGCCTTGATGCTTTTACTGCCGCCAACACGTTCAAAAGTACGTTCTTGCAAAACACGCAGTAGTTTTACTTGCATAGGTTGTGGCATATCGCCTATTTCATCTAAAAATAGAGTACCGCCTTCAGCTAATTCAAAACGACCTTTGCGAGTAGAAATAGCCCCAGTGAAAGCTCCTTTTTCGTGGCCAAATAATTCACTTTCAAGAAGTTCCGCAGGAATAGCACCGCAGTTAACGGGTACAAAAGCTTCTTTCGAGCGCTCAGACAAGTTATGAATATTTCGTGCAATCACCTCTTTACCTGTACCTGACTCTCCAAGCACTAAAACACTAGCAGGCGTTTTTGCAACTTGCTCAATCAAAAATCGTACTTGCGCCATCGGTTCACTACTACCAACCAATGAACGAAATAATGCACTGGAATTAAGTTTAGTACCTTTGCGTGGTAATTTATTGTGATATTGATGACAATGATGAATTTGCTCGGTAAGTTGAGCATAATTAAGTGGCGCCGAGAGGGTCCCAATAACATTAACATTGATAATTAGTTCATTGGCATCGAGTACATCATGAAGAATAAACGGAACGCTAGGATTAACTTTAATTAACATTGCGCAATCCGTACTTACATTGCCCGTTAATATTACAGTGAGAATGTGACTACAATTAGCTAGCCTTTCAATTGCTTGCTCTTGCGAGCAATGAACAAAGTGTTCACCAACAAACGCAAGTACTGTACTTAACTGCTGGCTTCTACCTTCGTCGTTATCAACGACTAATATTTGCTTATGGCCTGTTACTACTGAGGTAACGACTGAATTATCACTCATACTTAACTCTTCACGGTTAATGCTAACGTGCTATTTTTCATCTTGTTTTATAGCGTTTAGGCAATTTTAGCCATTAATTTATTTTAAGCAACAAAAACTTGACGCGCACTCGTCATTTTATTGTCATATATCAAAATTAATATTATCCAAAGAATGTAATAAAGTGAAATAAAATGCACTTAAAATTGAGAGACATTATCCTGACATAATACTGTCAAAAAGTTGATATTTAGTACTAACATCTACTTATATGACTGTATCCTCAATTACACACCAAGTTAAACCATTAATAATCAGCGACTTAAATACAAGCAAAAACAACGATAAAATTGGCATAGAAAAAGCATATGTATATTTTGAATATTAATAACCATATTTCGAAAATAGGATAATCAGATGTTGATCATAAACGGTACTGCTGAATTAATGCATGATAATGAAGAGTTTACTAAAGGAACCCGCCACGAGTTTAATATGTTCTCAAGAGAAATGCCTTTCGAGCAGCAACTCAGCCAAATTGAAGAATACTTAGTGGGTCGTGGTTGGGATAATATTGAAGTGTTGGGTAATGGCGTTATTGATAATGAGGACGATATTACTCATAACGTACTACAACAAGCCTATAAAAAAGCAAAAGATGAAGGTCTTGCGGTTACCGTAAACAACCAACCTTTAATCTAGTTTAGCTTAACCTATTTTAGTCTAGTTAAATGAAAAGGCTATTGTTTCAATTATATAAGTTTTCTATACTATTGATATAGTAAACTCGGAGGTGTCTATGACACACGCATCACTTAAAAAGTATCAACAAACCACTAAAAGCACAGCACAGCAAGCTTCTCCTTATCAGTTAGTGGCAATGTTATTCCAAAAGCTCTTAGGTAATATTGCTACTGCTAAAGGTGCTATTTCACAAAGTAATTTTGAAAAGAAAGGTACAGAACTATCTAATGCAATTGCTATTATTGGTGTTCTAGAAGGCTCTCTAGATTTTAAACAAGGTGGTGAAGTCTCAGAAAATTTAGCTTCTCTTTATAGATTTTGTTCCGAGCAGCTTTTAGTTGCTAGCACCAATAATGACCCTGATAAGCTGGAGGAAGTGATCCAAATCCTTTTACCAATAAAAGCTGGTTGGGACTCAATCCCAGTTGAAACTCAAGGTCAGGTAAGCTTTTAGTGTCTGATGGTATCAAGGGTTCACTCGAACAAATCAATGATGTATCGCGGCAGTTATTGTCGCGAATACTGACCATGTTCAATAAAAGCCAAGAGAATTCATCCTCTATAAACGAATCAAATAACAATATAGCTATTACTGATGACGCTGCACCTGAAAATGAACTCATTGAATTAATAGCCAACCGGGATAGTTTACTACATAGTTTATTTGAGAAGAACACACGTGAAGAGATATCAATAGAACTTAACTTATTGAATGAAATGGTTGAACTTGATAGCAAATTATCAAACCAGTCCAAAGCTTATAAACAGATGTTAGCAGAACGAGTAATTAAGCTTAAAAAAAGCAAAAAAGTATCTAAATCTTACCAAAAATATTAACTGAAAGTTCAATTGAACGACACTATCACCTTTTAAACACAGGCTAAAAATAACTAACCTGCTTGTTAAGTATTCACTATGGTATTAGTTATTTTGTCTTACAACACCAGGCATATTGTCTAATTGAGCAGTAATATAACTTCCTGTTGCTGTTAAATTAGCTACAATTAAGTCCATAGCGTTATATTGAGCAAATAGTCGCGCTTCTAATGCTTCCATTCTCCGCGTAAAAGCGAGGCCATCATCTTCTAATCTATCTAATTGAGTTGTTCTACTATCAATACGGTTTTGAATAATACCATCAGAATCAGTATAAAATTCTGTTAACTCCTTTATAGTACTTGCAAAACCATTTTCTGAGTCAGAACCAACAAAAAACTGTTGTACTCCGCCTACATCGCTATCAACATATTCGTTCAACTTATCTATATCTAAACTTAGAACTCCGTATTGATCACTCTGTATACCCAATTCTGATAAAGATAACGAATCACCACCCCCTATATCAAACTTTTCACTAAACTCTTGGCGTAATTTATTCATAACACCACGTAACAATGAATCGCCTGCAAGAGGCCCATTAGCGCCTTCTCCTGCAGCGCCTAATCGATCACTCAAGTCTTTTAAGTCATTATAACTTTCAACAAATTTTTCTACGCCTGACTGGATGTTTTTGTTATTTTCAGTAAAACTTATTTGGCTAATATCATCATCAGTGTCATGTGCTTTTTTAGCAATGATATCCACACCATCAATAACATTTTTAAATTCATTATTACTGTTAGTTACGACAAGGCTCCCATCAATTGTTATTTGAGCATCAAGAGCTTCGGTCACTTCAGATAAATTTTTAACATGATTAAGAGGATTTGGATCAGACACATCGTAGGCAAGACGAGATAGACCTAAGTTATCAGTATTATCAGAGTCGCCAGTATCTGTTACTGTTGTAGTTATCGCGTTAGCAAGACCTGTTTCTTTACTCGTCATAATAAGATGCTGACCAGCATCATCAGTAACAATGGTAGCAATGACAGAGTCATTATCGGTACTGTCATTAATCGCATCACGAATATCACTTAAGGTGTTATCTGATGACACAATAATATCAAAATTACTATCTGCAATCGCAATATTTAATGTTCCTTCACCAACCAAGTCGTCAGCACCAAAAGCGCCTGACATTACTTTATGTGATTGAGCTAGAGCATCAACTTCAACAGAATAGCTGCCTATTTGTGCATCTTTACTTGAGCTAATATTTACAAAGCTATCAGCTCCACTGACGGTGCGTAATTGATAATTATCGGCATCTGCTAAATCAGTAATAGAATCATTTAAATTCTCTAAAGCTGACTTTAATGCACCAACAGCGGATATATCTGTAGTTATTTCTGCTTGTTGTTTATTCGATCGAGAAACATAAGGAGCGGTCTCAGCACCAACAATAGCATTAACAATTTCGCTAACCTGTAAACCTGAGCCTATCCCTGTAAACGTTAAATCAGGCATAAGTCCTCCACATATTATAAAAACAACAATCAGTTTAATATTTGTAGGTAGACCTACACTATAAATAAACTACTAAAATAACTACACTTTTGCGTCAACGAACCCGCCAACCATATCAGACAATTTAGCCACCAAGGTCAATACTTCTTCTGATGGATATTGCTTAACGAGATCGCCACTACTTTTATCGATCACTTTGATAACATCACGGCCAGAATCTTTATCTACTGAAAACTCTAAACCACGGTTCATTTCACCAACAAAATCCTGCAATTGTTGCGCCACCTTTTCTAGTTGTTGTGGTGTCAATTGGGCTTGATTTACCGATATGTTATTTTCACTTCTATTATCTATTTGCTCTTTTTCTTTGGCTACAAGCTCTTCAGTTCTAATATTATTTACTTGTACTGTTGATTCAGTCGCTTTTTGAAACTCTGATGTTAGGTTAGCCAAATTTACATCAGCTCTACTCTCTATAGTACTCATCATAGACTCCTTATGTCATTCCAACAGCTGATTTAGACTAATAAGGTCATATTATCTAAACATGAAATAACTAATATTAATAAACAATTATTTAAAACACAAAAAGGAAGAGGTAAATGCCCCTTCCTTTATCACGTTTAGGCTGGGCCTAATTAATTACTACGAACTTAGCCAATTAGACTTAATGCAGCTTGTGGTAATTGGTTAGCTTGGGCTAAAATCGACGTACCTGCTTGTTGCAATATTTGGTTCTTAGTCATGTTAGCTGTTTCTACTGCAAAATCAGTATCCTGAATTCGACTACGAGAGGCTGATACATTCTCTTGAATGTTTGACAAGTTACTTATTGTATGGCCAAAACGGTTTTGCAATGCACCTAAGTCTGCACGTTGCTCATCAATTTGTACTAAAGCAGCATCAATAGATGCAAGTGCACTTTGAGCACCAGTACCATCAACACCACTGATGTTAATCGCACTTATTGCAGAGCCTAAAGTTGAAGTATTATCGCCACCAAGCCCTAATGTTGCGGCTGTAGTATCAAAAACACCTGCATCACCCGCGACAGTACTTGCAGCTGTTGCAGCTGTTGCACCATTCTCTACGGCAAATGACAAAGTACCACCGGCCGAATCATAAGTTGCTGTAATACCTATTGAGCCTGCACCAGCATTTATAGCATCAGCGACATCTTCAGCGCCCATACCTACAGTTAACTCAACATCTACTGCACTTGTTAATCCAGCTGCATCAGTAACTGAGAATGTAACAGTTTCAGCTGCGACACCAATAGCACCAGCATTATAATTTGCTGCAGCTGCGGTCTGAGCATCAACTTTACCCAAATCATCTGCAGCGATACTAGTTAGCGTCATACTAATTGTTTCGTTCGCATTAGAGCCAACTTGAAAGTCTTTAGTACCAAAAGAACCATCTAATAATTTTTGATCACCAAAAGAAGTTGTTTCAGAAATTCGTGTTAGTTCTTCATTTAAAGCAACCACTTCTTTTTGAAGTGCATCTCTATCTGATGATGAGTTTGAAGCATTAGCAGACTGTAAAGCTAATTCACGCATACGTTGTAGAATATCAGTTGATGCAGACATAGCACCCTCTGCGGTTTGCGCCATTGAAATACCATCATTAGCATTACGTTGCGCAACGCCTAAACCATTAATCTGCGAAGTTAAACGGTTAGAGATTTGTAGACCCGCCGCATCATCTTTAGCGCTGTTAATGCGCATACCTGATGATAAACGTTGCATTGAAGTAGCAAGTCCTTCACCAGATTTAGATAAATTACGTTGAGCATTTAATGATGATACGTTAGTAACTACTGAAATAGCCATGTTAAACTCCTGCTTACAATAATGTAATACGTTAATTAGTTTATAAAATTGGAACTTTAGATAAATGCTTCAAGTCCCCGTCTAAACACCTTAACGGCAGTAATAAAATTAACTTTAATCTTTTTTAATAATTTTTTTAATAATTAATAGGTGAGGTTTATTTAGACGACTAAAGTCAGCGCTACAGAGCAGAGATTTAATGGCAATAAATCTCCTCATGCATTTGAATTACCTTCGTAGGGAGGTATTCATTCACTAGCTTTATCTATATTTTAACTACACAGATTTACAAGATGGATTATTCCCTACCTTATCTACTAAAATTACTAATACTAGATCAACAATAATATAATTTAATGGGTTTTAAAAATACTCTTCGATTCCATGGCATATAGATTAATCCCCTTGCGACAGTCCATTTTAGTGTTTAAGTATTTTTTAATAAATTTTTATCAAATGTTAACTGAAATAACCAATGTAGATGCCCAGCCTAGTTTCACGACTGTCTCTTATACACATCTCCGAGCCCACGAGACCGTACTAGATCTCGTAT
>CAJXRC010000054.1 GCA_913058405.1 uncultured Colwellia sp.
GAGATCTAGTACGGTCTCGTGGGCTCGGAGATGTGTATAAGAGACAGGCGCTAGAATAACCAATTCTTGATTACAAGTATTAACAAAGATGTAACTCAGTATTACAAGATACACGCCAGAAAAGAGATAAAAAAAACAAGTGCACCAAACAAAAAATAAAAACGATGTTTTACAAGTGGTTAACATTACTTTATTGTTAATTAATTTATGTCGATAAATTACTTCCAACATTAATATTTTTTAGTATTAGTCTTTTTCACTACTTCTTGAGTCATTTATCATTAACATTGTTAAAATCGCCACATAAAATATCCAAGCCACTTAAAAATACATATTTATTGGTAACTGAAATAGTAAGTGATAATCGAATTGAAATCAGTGGGTATAACTTTTTGAATACGTTATAATGAGGAAAATTTTTACACGGCTTTTTCCATGACAGATTCTCAAAATACAACACCAGCAACTATTGGTAAATTCAACCTGCTCAACATTGTTGCCTTGATGGACAAAGGCGCATACCTTGATGGCGGAGACTTAGGTGAGATTTTATTACCTAAACGCGACTTACCAGAGGCTTGTCAAGTAGGTGAAAAAATCAAAGTATTTCTTTACCTTGATTCTGCAGAAAGGCTTGTCGCGACCACAACAGTGCCTTTAGCCCAAGTCGGTGAATTTGTCTCTTTAAAAGTTGTACAGGTCAATAAAATTGGTGCTTTCCTTGATTGGGGATTACCTAAAGATTTATTAGTACCTTTCACTCAGCAGCATTCTGAAATGGAAGTAGGTAAATACTATCTTGTCAGAGTTTTTCTTGATCAACTTACCAACCGTATCGCTGCCTCAAGCAAACTAGACAAGTTTATTGATATTTGGCCAGCAGATTACCAACAAGGCGATAAAGTAAACTTAATTATCGGTGGTAAGACCGATTTAGGTTTCAAAGCAATTGTTAATGATCTTCATTGGGGTTTACTTTATGACAATGAAATTTTTCAACATCTGAGAGTTGGTAAAAAAATCCCTGGCTATATCAAGCAAGTGCGTGAAGATGGTCGTTTAGATCTTTTATTAACACGTGGTAGTAAAAACAAGGTTAATGATTTTTCTGAAAAGTTATTAGCACATATCGCTGATAGAGGTGGTATCACGCCATTAAATGATAAAAGTGCACCGGAATTGATCCAAAGAACGTTAGGTGTAAGTAAAAAAACTTTTAAAGCGACAGTGGGCAATTTACTCAAAAATGGAAAAATTGCCATTGTTAAAGAAGGCATTAAATTAGTTTAAATAATTAAACTCAATATTCAAATAAAAAGAGGCTATAACAATGTTATAGCCTCTTTTTTTTGCGCTAATTTTTGTAATAATACCAATCGCAATTTTATTAATCCGTTTGGTATAAGTACTTACACCAAACGGCTTACTTTATTGGTATCAGAAGCTTCCTCGAATACCAACACTAAAATTACGCCCAGGTAATGGCGCTACTTCTTTTAGAAATGATGAATGCACACGTGCATGCTCGTCTGTTAAATTCTGGGCTTTAACATACACAGTTAAATCATCACCAACACCATTAATGTAATAGTTAAAGTTCGCATCAACCATGGTATAGCTATCAGTGCTTGTCTCTAGTTCAGCAATATCATCCTGCTCGAAGTAATGACTTACGCTTAATTCACTATCAAACTTATCTGCTTGGTAATTGAAAATAGCACCCACTCGCATCGGCGGAATGCGTGGCAAGTTATCATTTCCATCCTCATTCACTAAGCGTGCACGAATGTAATCAGCTATTAAGCTTGTTTTAAATGACGATGAAACCTGATAAACAAGCTCAGCTTCAGCACCGTACATTTCAACATCATCTTGCTGATACACTAGGATTGGTAGACCTGCTTCATCTTCATGCTCATCAGCATGGCCGTGTTCCTCAACAAAAAATAGACCAGTATCTCGCTGATAATAATAATCATCGACACGGTTATAAAAAGCACTAATGACATAGCCAAAATCACCATTAAATTTTCGGAAAGTTAAGTCAAAATTAAGTGACGTTTCAACACTCGGTGCTTGCTCAGCTAACTCAACATGTACTTCATCACCTTCTTGGTGCACATCAAACATAGCACCGACTTCAAAGGTATTAGTTCCTATATGAGGACCAAAGGAAAATAACTCTCCCGCAGAGGCCGCTCGTTGTGATAACGCTGTGGAAAACCCTAAATTATAGCCAGGTTGGTAATTCCATACAACGCCCACTGATGCACTCATTGGCGTAAATGACTGTTGCTCGAATGATACAAGTTCTTGATGTTCGTCATGTGAAGGGCCAGTATCCATTTCATGCTCATCGTGATGATCATCTTCAAAGCCAATTAAGCTATCATCGGCATCTATATTTACCTGCTCGATTCTTGCACCTAATTGCAATAATACCGAACCGAAATGTTTTTCTTCTAACCAAGCAACAGCAAACATTTCCGATTTAGCTGGCGGAGAAAAAGCCTCTTCACCCAATGCTTTAAAATCTGATGATTTATAATGAACTGTCCATGCACCTTGCCATCCAGCAGTGTTCTCGTGGAATAGGTCAATACGGGCTTCGGTACTTTTGTTAGTAAAAGTTGTACCCACCATGCCTGATTCAATCTCTTGATGCTGATAATCACTATAAGAAAATTTCGTTGCTATTTTACTAATAAATTGTTGCTCGAAATTATACTCACCAAGTACTTGCCATCTATCTTGCTTCATTTTGGCATAAACACCCGCTTCTTCATCATGATCAGAGTGTTCTTCTTCATGCTCATCATCATGTTCTTCCCCATGACTATGTCCAGGAATGCCGTATTCTCTGTCCATAAAACCATAAGAGAAACCGATGAAGCCATCTTCAAATAAGTAACTTGAACCGAATGTCGCACCGCTGGCAGTACTCGAACTATTTGCTAAGCGATTATCACCATGTTCCTCGTGGTCTTCGTCGTGCTCATCGTCATGATCTTCATCATGATCTTCGTTATGGATATCAGCTTCACCAGCAAGTTTATAATCCTTGGAGTCACGCCAAAAGGCATCAAGATGAAAAGCAATATGCTCGGTACCCGATTGGATATTAACAGAGGCCTGCTGCTCATTAGATACATCGTTATACTGTAACAAGTAATCAACTTGATCATCACTACTCGTTGGCACACGATTATCGACCACATTAACCACACCACCAATAGCACCACTGCCGTAAAAAAGTGTCGCAGGACCACGTAAAACTTCTATTTGGGTTGCTGTACTCGTTTCGGTGGCAACCACATGATCAGGACCGACACGAGATGCATCACCAACATCTAAGCCATTTTGTGTAATAAGAACCCTCGGACCATCCAAGCCCCTAATGATTGGTGTGCTAGCAACAGGCCCATAATAACTCGAGTGAACGCCAACCTCATTTTTTAATGTTTCACCTAAGGTTGCCGCTTGTTTCATTTTTAATTCATCTTCACTGAGCACATTAATAGGCAGTGCTGACTCGATTGAAGACGTATGCAGTGGCGTTGCATGTACATCAATAACTTCCATAACTGATCTAGGCAATACAACACTTAAATCAGTAATATCTTCTTCTTTCATGATCACATGTTGATTGCTGTGACCGTAATTTTTTGCACTGATATGAAGTTCAAAAATACCTTGCTTCACATCTGTAAAGTTAAATTTGCCTTGAGAGTTCGTGCGTACTTGCTGGGTATCTCCATTTAATCCTACAGTAGCATTGTTAATAGGTTGGCCTTGTTTATTCAATACAACACCAGATAATTTCTGGGCTAGAGCATTGGGAGAAAAACATAATATTGTACCCAATGTCGAGAATAACGTAGCACTAACAATTTTTTTAAGTGGTGATTTTATTTGAGTATTAATACTCTTTTGAGTCGCAGAAAAAGACATAAACTGGTTTCCGATAATTTTAGGAGATGCATACAACGCTGCACATTAACATGCGCAGACAGACAACTAAGTGCTGGACTTATTTTGACTAAATACTTCACTATGTATTGCCATTATCAATCAAGATGTATGGTGCAGAGTACTTGAGAAATTTCAATACAAGAAACACAATACTTTATCAAAGTACTGTCAACTCACACTAAAATCATGCACTTTAGATGGTAAAAGGCATAAATACATAATAAGTAAGTTATAGAAAGCTTGGCGGTGCTCTTAGCGGTGGGTATACATAAGCAGAAGAAAGAAGCTCGAGTCTGATAATACGAGTTTTGTCATAATTAATGAGACCCGAAGATATTGGATATAATTTTATCGGGCTCGGCGGGGTATCGATACCTTGTTGACACAAGTTACAGTCATGCTGTTCAAAGCTTGCAAAGGCGTCAAATTCAACTTGTGCATAATGCTCACTATGGACAAACAACATTGCACAAAAAAGCAGGAGCGTTAAAACACTCTGGCGAATTTGTCGCTGATAAGTTTGAAGTTGAGATAATGTAAAGTTCATATTTGTAATAGTATAACAATTAAAATTCAAACTCAATAATTGCGCCTAGCTCTGTAAGAATTTTTTTTATCATCAACCATCAAACCAGCGCTGCTACGCTATACTCTAATCAAGCTCCCATGTCCTACCATCACATCGAGTAGTTATGTTGTCTCGTTAAAACAAGGATATTTATATGGCACCTTTTATCCACTCTCCATTAAAAACATCGAATACTAGTATTCTAACAAAGGCGCTATTTTTACTGCCAATGATGGCTGTAGCACTACCAACTTACAGTGAAAGCTTTACCGCAAAACGTACCGGGCAAGGCTTTACTGACTTAACACAAGACTTTACTTCATCGCTCAGCAATCCTGCTTTGCTAACTAAGTTTCGTAATGATAATGACGTCTTCTTTTCTTTAAACATAGGACTTATGGCATCGGATAAATATAATGTTATAGATACCTCTGAAAATATCCGTGACAATCTTGATGTATTGGCAGACGACATCAATGGTATGTCATTGCAAATTATTCAATCACCCGAACAAGTGAAAAGCTATAATGATGATTTAAATCAGCAGGTAGATAATATTATTGCTGACTTTGAAAGTATTGATGGGAAAATTGTAAAAATACGTAATGGTGTGAATTTACAAATTATCATCCCTAATCAGTTATTCAGTTTTGGTCTCTTTACGAATCAATATGGCCGTATTGGTGGAATAATGGATTACAGCGAAAACGATGAAAAAATATTAGATGATGCCATTTTATCGGGTGATTTAGATTTAGAGGACCTAGAATCAGCGACGACAGCTCTTGGTTACTCGATTGCTGAAGCAGGGTTTATGGCAGGTTATTCTGCGGTTACTCATGATAACTATGATTTGAGTATAGGCGCAAAGTTGAAATATCAGCGTATTGATCTTTATTATAACCGTGTGCCAATCAGTGAATTTGATGATGATGATTTCGAAATTACGGATGATGAAAATATCACAAACAAAAGTGGTACCAACATTGATTTGGGGTTATACATAAATTGGGGTGCTAAACGTCAATGGCACGCGGCATTGGTCACAAATAATTTAATAAAGAAAACGGTTCATCATGCTGAACCAAACCTTACTTTTACCTTAAAAAGTAGTACAAGCTTTGGTTTAAGCTATCAGAATGCTTGGGTAAGCCTAGCAACTGATATCGATTTAACCGACCGAGAACAATTCGCGACTATAACGCCATCAAAATATGCTGGTGTAGGGGCTGAGTTTCGTTTTTATGAGCACATCCAATTTCGGTTAGGTTATCGCACTGATTTAAATGATGTTGATGATGACATTTATACTGCTGGTATTGGTGTTTCCCCCTGGGAAGTATTTGCTGTTGATATAGCTGCCTTTACCGGTGATAGCGATAGCATTGGGGCAGCATTACAGTTGAGCTTAAAAATATAGTCCACTAAGTAGAGCATGCAAGTAGTTTACTTAAGTAGTAACAAGTACAGAGTTCTGAAGTTTTCGCACTCCAAGTGTAATAAAAAAGCAGTTATTGAATAATATCAATAACTGCTTTTTTGTAATGTATGTATTTTGCTTAATAACACTTAAATTTCAAAGTAATTACAAAAAACTTTATATAGTTCAGTCCCCTGATTAACACTCGCGGAAGCGAAGTGCAAAATAGGAATAACCTCTTGCTCAAGTGACACATAATGCAATGCCTCACCATCACCGTAATTATCCATACGAAGAATTCGGGCTAACGGCTCACCGGCAGCTAAAGGCTTACCAAATTCCCCAAGGTAATCAACCATTCCACCCATAGGTGAATATAAGGCTTTATAATCTTTCAGATAACAAGCGTACCGGGTCATTTCCTGTGGCTGATACTGTTTATTATCGATAACACCCTGAGATTGCAAATAAGATAAAATACCAAGTGCATCTTGCTTAGCAACATCGAGGTCAATTTGCTCTTGAGAGCCAAGTTCAACGGTAAAGCTTTCTTTCTTAAAAGCTCCCTCACCCATGATAAAGTGTCGGCCTAAATCTTGATAGGCTTCTTGTAAGCTCCACCACGGACAAAATGTTGCTTCGTCCATTGCGCCATCAAAGCCATTTTGAATAAAGATAGTATGCTCAATATCAAAATACTCCGCACTAGATTTGGCATACTCAGGACAATATAAGTGCTTACTTGAAATAGGTCCGGTATGTAAATCTAAAACGATATCGGCTTGATGCGCTAATCGTTGTAATTGGTAAGCGATACGCTGTCCCGTAGTGATACCCCAAATATTGTGTTCTAATCGTTGATCAATTTCAGTAAGTAAAAGTTGCTGAAATTTATCTGCGATCTCTGCTTCAGTTGCATCAAGGTTTTGCTGAGCAAAGGGGCCAATAACACTTTGGTCAAAGTGATACATGCGATTCCAGTTTTCCCCCGTAATGGGGTCAAAACGACCTAAAGTATACTCGCCATTTTTATGATTACAGGCGACCGGATTAGCATAAGGAACTAAGGTGATATTGCCTTGTAAATTACAGTGCTGTAGCAATTCAAGTAACTGAAAGATAACTGCATTACCTTGTACTTCAGCACCATGCATATTAGCCTGAATATAAACACTGGGAGCAGAATTATTTTCAGTTTCAAAAACATATACCGGCACAGTGAGCTTAGCGCCACTGGCCATTTCGCCAACTGACATAACTTCTTTGGTAAAATTATTCATCGAAACTCCTCAACTAAGCCAAATAAGATGAAGCAGGCAGAGCTGCTCTGATTTGAGTTAGCGTACCATTTTGGTAAACATACTCAGCCGCTAATTCATGACATAAGAAAAACGGCATGCTTTCAGTAAAGCCATAAGCACCGCAATAACCAAACACGAGTTGTTCACCCACAGCGGTGTCTTTAGGTAACTGTAAATGTCCTAATTTATCCATACTAGTGCATAAAGGCCCATGCAGATCAAAAGCTTGCATAGAGTCGTCATCAGCTACAAAATCTTCTCGTAGTATCCTGACAGGAAAAGGTTGATCAGTAATCGCCGGGCGCAATAAATGATTTATTCCCGCCGCCAACACCAACTGCTCTTGGTCATAATTCATTTTTCTATCAACAACAGGTACAACGTAATAGCCATACTCTGCAACCGCAAACCGCCCTAACTCAAGCCATAATTCTGTAACACCAGCCTGATCTTTGATAATAGCCAAGTCTTCAATAACACGAGACCAAGACAAAGCTTGTCCTTCACCTAAATAATCAATACCTAAACCACCACCTAAGTCGAGTACTTCAAGTGTCATACCAATGCTTTTAGCTAAATCAGTCAAGGGAGTTATCATTTGAGACCATAATGAAAACATTTTTTCATTACAGAGCATGTTACCCCATTGAAAAATATGCAAGCCACAAATATCCAACGCAGGATAGCTATCTACGTGTATATTCTGCCACTCAGATACTGATAAACCAAAAGGCGTTAAGCTATTACCACCTAACGGGTTTTTCTCGCCTTCGTGCCATTGCAGCTGAACTCTTAAAAGCACTTTCGGTCTAGCATTACTATTGGCAGATCGTTCCTGTTCAAGAACAGCTTCATTCAACCAATTCAGTTGATTTAGACTCTCAACCACAAAAGTATTAACGCCCTGCTTAACAAAAGCAGTCAGTTGTTTTTTTGATTTCGCTGGTCCGGTATTTAATACTCGGCTAGGGTCTATACCTTGTGCTAAAACTTGAGCTAATTCACCACTGCTAGCAACATCAAAGTTAAAACCTTCACTATCTAATGTTTGAATGATTTTTGAGAGTGGATTTGCTTTAACGGCGAACCATAATTTAATGACATCTTGCTGCTGCAAAGCAGCTAAATGGGCTTTAAGTGCATCAAGTTGATAAACAAAATAGCCTTGTTCATCTTCTGGTGATTCGTGTGTAATCAAAGCATTTTCAATGCTGGTATCAAACCAAGTGGGTTTTGTCATAATAATTTTCTTTCAGCTATGTCTTTACAGTTGTTACCACTGAGGATTCTTCTTGCAAAGTACATGGTAACAACTATATCAAGGGGTAAAGTCAGATAATAATTATTCAACTTTAAGCTGTAAGGTTCAAACTAAAAGAAAAAGCACGGAGTTGATGAATATCAATGAGTACTTTTGATGCATAGGTTGGGCCTTACAGCAACAAGGTGAATAATTAACGTAAGATAGACTCTAATTCTAAGGATGCATCGCTTTGCTCATCGCGATATTTAACAATAAGCGCACAGGCCATACTTAAGCCCTGTTCTTTTGCCCATTCACCTTTAACAGGACGGGTACCCGGTACAACAACTGCACGTTCTGGAATTTCAGCACCTTTTTCTCGCATAACTTGATTAACACAGTCATACACAGGTACTGATTTAGAAAGAGATACACCTGGTGCTAATACCGCACCTTTTTTAACAACAATGCCTTCAACTATAACAACACCTGCACTTAAAAAGGCACCATCTTCAATGATTACTGGACTAGCGCCTACTGGCTCTAATACACCACCAATTTGAACGGCTGCTGAAACATGAACATTTTTGCCAACTTGCGCACATGAGCCAATTAGCGCATGGCTATCAACCATAGTGCCACTATCAACAAAAGCGCCGACATTGATATAAGCGGGTGGCATAATAATAACGCCTTCAGCAACGTAAGCACCTGCGCGTACTGATGAACCACCAGGAACTAAACGAACACCATCTTCAGGAGTAAATTGACGCGCTGGTAAGTTGTCTTTATCAACAAAACCTTGGTAATTGTCATCAAAAGCAACGTTTTTACCTGCTTTAAAAGCAGCTAAAATACCTTGTTTCACTTCAATGTTGGCATGCCAGTTACCGGCATCATCTTGGTTTGCCGCTCGTAAACTACCTGATTCTAACTGTGTTAATACATCTTGCCAGTCCATTTCTTACTCCGCTTATCTGATAAAAAGTCTATAGAAAAATAATGAGTACCCGTATTATTATCGTCATACATTAAGTGCATCGATTAATAAAACTAAATACATTTTGCGGGAGGGCTGGGCATTGACAAAGAAGAGCAGAACATCAGCAGGGCTAATGTTTGGGCTAATATGCAAAGACCAGAAGCTCCCCACTTAAACAATCAAATTGATTATTATTTAAAGTGACAGTTGTTGGGATTCAGCCCACTACTTTATATAAGGTATAAAGTACACAACCGATAAACAGCTTATCAAATAGCTATTTATCTCGGCGTTAATCCCCCTCATTACCATCTACAGATTTTGATATCTGTTTTTGCATTGTGTTACACAATACAAAACAATAGTAATTACCTGGTTAACGCTCCTCTTCTGGCCCTATTAAAATTTACTAGCAAATTGCTCAACCAGTAAATTGGAATTAGGGACACTTGCTATTTAAGCATTTTTTTTATCTCGACACAATTAACTTACAGGAAATAACTCTATTCCCTTATACTTATTTACCGTAGAATATAACCATTGTTCTTTCTCTATTTATTGCCCTGTGTCTTGCCCTATGTCATTGTCAAATCCTAGCCAAATTCTATTACGTAATAGTGAATTACTTATAGCTAAAACCCCCTTATTGATTAACTTACCTGAGGACGGTTTTATTGATGCTTATTTAGAGATTCATCAACCAGACAATATTAATTGCTTTAGTACAAACTTTATTGATTATCAGGCAATTTCCAAAAAACATTGCGGCGCAACAAATACTAAAAACGTTAAAGCAACATTTGCCAGCACATATCAAACACAGAGCTGCCATGACTTGGTTATAATTGCCTTTCCTAAAAGTAAAGCTGAACTCAATTTCACGTTAGCGATGATTGCTCATTGCATAAATGCTGAAACAAAAATAATACTGGTTGGCGAAAAAAAAGGCGGCATACAATCCGCAGGTAAATTGACCCAAGACATATTATCTTGTTGTCAAAAAGTTGATGCTGCCCGTCACTGCCTACTTTTTGTTGGTCTATTTCAGCCAGAGAAGTTATCCGTTGTATTCAATCTGCAAGAATGGTTTAAAAAATATCAAATTACTGTAGACGGTGTTCAACTGACTATTGCCTCTTTACCTGGCGTTTTTAGTCAGCAAAAACTTGATGTTGGCACGGAGTTATTACTGAGTAATTTACCAAGTAATATGACGGGAAAAGTGCTCGATTTCGGTTGTGGTGCAGGAGTAATCAGCTGTTTTATTGGCAAAAAATTTAGCGAGACAAACTTATCTTTACTTGATGTTAGCGCCTTAGCATTAACTTCAGCACAAGAGAGTTTGGCTTTAAACAGTCTATCGGGTAATGTATTCCCTTCAAATAGCTTATCGGATGTTAACGAACATTATCAACACGTTGTTTCAAACCCTCCGTTTCATCAGGGAGTTAAAACCCATTATCAAGCTAGCGAAGATTTTTTAGCCGGAATAAACAAGAAGCTCAATAAAGCAGGTAACATTACCATAGTAGCTAACAGCTTTTTACGTTATCTACCGATTATGGAAACACACATAGGTACTACTCGTGTGATAACCAAAGACAAAGGGTTTACTATTTACCAAGCTCAGTTATCATAAAGATACAAAATATAATTTATTGGGTACCATGCCACAATTAACAAATACCATATCGCTGCATAGTCGCTTAGTTAAAAGTATAATGGCTTTAACTTTATTAATAATCATCACTCTTTCGATGAGTATTATTAATTTAGTCGATGAACAAGAAAATGAGACTATCGCTAGCGAAACTCATGCTTGGGCAAATATCCTAGCCCAGAATAGCAGTCAATTTCTTGAAAGTGATAATGACAACAGTCAAAGTGCGCTAAACAGTAAACTTAAAAAATTAATTTCAACTCCCCTTATTAATCGAATACATGTATACCGTTCAAACGAAGATGGCAGCATTGAGTATTTTAGTAGTTATAATAAAAACCTTAATTTTCCAGCGATTGGCGACAAAATAGCTCAAATATCAGAATTAAGTACCATCAAGTATGAAGAAAACCACCTAGAGCTCATTGTAAAAATCACTCAAGGTCAGCATACCTTGGGATACTTATATATCCAATCTAGCCTTTCCGAAAAGCAAAACTTCATCAAAAAATTAGTCTACATTATGCTTAGCTTCTTACTTTTTGCTTTGATATTGGCTTTTGGTGTTTCACAGTGGCTATTTAATAAAACCGATCAGCCTCTAGTGAAATTAATAGAAGATATTGGACAGATTTCACAAAGTAAAAATTACACTCTTGAATTAGCTAGTCAGCCCTATAAAGAACTTGATATTCTCGCTAAAAATATCAATGTGTTGCTACTTCGCACTGACAAACATATCAACAAAATAATTGATGATCATCAATATGCCTTATCTCAGAACCAAGCATTAGAAAATAGGCTTAGTGCGAGGACTGATGCATTAAAAGAATCTAATCAAGAATTACTATCAACGTTAGAAAAACTGCATGAGTTTCAAGGGCAATTAGTTGAAACTGAGAAAATGGCTTCACTCGGCGATATGGTTGCTGGCATAGCCCATGAAGTGAACACCCCGATAGGCTTAGGTGTTACTGCTTCAAGTTTATTATCAGATAAATTGAACGAAATTAAAGTAGCCTTTGAAGATAAAACATTAAAATCTAGTCAACTAAAAAAATTCTTAACTGATGGCGTCGAAAACGTTTCAATAATATTTCGCAATTTAGAACGGGCAGCAAAGTTAATATCAAGCTTTAAAAAAGTTGCGGTTGATCAGTCGAATGCTGAGAGCAGCACTTTCAATGTGCATGATTTACTCGAAGAAATATTGCTAACACTGTCAGCTAAGCTTGTGTCTAGCAATGTCACGGTCTCTTTAATTTGCCCAGAAGAACTCAATATCAGAAGTAAATCGGGCCCTATCAACCAGATTCTCATAAACCTGATCCTAAATTCTATTTATCATGCTTTTGAAGAGGTTGGGCATGGCAAAATAACAATAAACGTCATGAATTTGAGTGACCAACTACATATTAATTATAGTGATGATGGTCAAGGTATTGATAATGCTATGAAAGCAAAGATTTTCGACCCCTTCACTACCACCAAACGTGGTAGTGGTGGTAGTGGTTTAGGCATGCATTTAGTTTACAATTTAGTTACTCAAGCACTAGATGGACATATAGTACTTGATAACGAGCCAGAGCACGGTGTGAGTTTTGATATTACTTTTCCGGTAGAAATAGCAGCAACTTAATGAAATAATGGTCTTAAAAATTGTTTTTTCAATTTCACGTGACTAATATAGTTAAATAAATGTAAATATATTACAAATAGTTCACTCATTATAATAATAATCGCAATCACCATTTAAATATTAGGTAAATTCCAACATGCAGACTTATCAAATCTTAGTTGTCGAAGATGAAGATGTTACCCGCTTTAACTTACGCAATTTATTTGAAGCAGAAGGTTACGTTGTTTTCGAAGCTGTTGATGGCAATAGTATGGCTGAGCAGCTTAGACTACACACCATTAATCTTGTCATTATGGATATTAATTTACCTGGAAAAAATGGCTTGTTATTAGCTCGTGAATTAACAGCAAATAAAGACCTAGGATTAATTTTCCTTACCGGTCGGGATAGCGATATTGATAAGATCCTTGGCTTAGAGATTGGTGCAGATGATTATTTGACCAAACCTTTTAATCCTCGTGAGTTAACCATCAGAGCGCGTAATATTTTAAGCCGTATTGGTCAAACGAGTACTGAACCCGAACAAAGTATCATGAGCTTTAATCAATGGCTTTTAGACGGAAATTCTCGTCAAATGACCAGCCCTGAGGGTGAAGTGATTGCCATACCTCGTGGTGAATTTCGTGCATTAAGCTTACTTATTAAAAATGCAGGTAAAATTATTTCACGCCAAGAATTGATAAAAGAAATGACTGGCAGAGATTTACGATCTAATGATCGTACGGTCGATGTCACCATAAGACGTTTACGTAAGCACTTTGAATTAAATCAAGAAACACCTGAGCTTATTAATACTATTCATGGTGAAGGTTATCGTTTTGTTGGTACGCTAGATTAAGCGATTTCAAGGTAAAATATTAGCAGCCCTCACAGGGCTGCTCTATCTGAGCACCAATCGAAATTCGATATTAGCCTAAAGACTCTCCAGCCATTGTTGAAAAGCAACTATTGCTTGCTTGTTCAATAACCTCAAATCCTCGAGTAGTACCGCTTTTTTTTCTGTCGACGCATCCGTTTTTTCTAGTAACTTTAGTTGCCCATGTAATTGATACATACCAACACTCGCTGCGGCGCCTTTCATTTTGTGGCAATGTTCTTGCCAGCCAGAAAGTGAATCATTGAGTTGTGCCCTTTCAATGTCGTTAAGGTAAATTTCAACCTGTTGACAATATAAAGCGAACATTTGCTCAACAATTTTTTTGCCCAAACTGTCTAAATAACCTTGAAGTAACTCCAGATCTAAATCAGGATTCGATTGTTTAGTTTCCACAAACATGCCTTTTTCTATAAAGAATAGAGGAAGCATCTATATTACCGCAGTAATAAAACTCAGACAAACTTATTGAAAGTTATGAAAAAACATATCATATAGCTATATTTTTCATCTATAGAGCAACAACAGTAATGATTACCATTAAAAAATAAGCTAGAATGTGCGCCCTTAGATCTACTCTTCATCCTTATTACAAGAAGAACTTGAAGATTAGTTAGTAATTATCGTTTAAAGTGGAGTCGAAATGACGACATCAATGCCAGATATCGCCAACCATACAACAGCTCAAACCGAAGGTACGCTTGACTGGGTCGGCATGAGTAACATTGAAATGCCTATTATGGTTGCATCAAAAGGTGAAAGTGAGCGTATGGTCTCTGCTCATATTGATGCCTTTGTGAACTTAAAAGATGCACAAGCTAAAGGCATACATATGTCGCGCCTTTATCTACTTATCGATGAATTATCTACAAGTAATGTAC
The DNA here is from genome assembly GCA_913058405.1 of uncultured Colwellia sp. Taxonomy (GTDB): domain Bacteria; phylum Pseudomonadota; class Gammaproteobacteria; order Enterobacterales; family Alteromonadaceae; genus Colwellia. The sequence goes on from CAJXRC010000054.1 coordinate 14,541, forward strand.
TTAACTTTCAAAGTTTAGTGAGCTTACTTGATGGATTTATTAGTAGTCACCAAGAATTAAGTGACCAAGCTAAAGTACAATTTTGCTTTGACTATCATTTACGTAGAAAATCATTAATCAGTGGTAAAGAAGGCTGGAAGGCTTACCCGGTAACGCTAACGGGAAACTTAAATCAAGGTAAACTCACTATCGAGCTAACCCTTGATGTACCTTATTCATCAACTTGCCCATGCTCTGCAGCTCTCGCAAGACAGTTGATTCAAAAAGCTTTTCAAGATAAATTTGCTCAACAAAGTGAATTGGCTTTAACTGATGTTCATGAGTGGTTAGGAACAACAGAAGGGATTGTAGCAACCCCTCATTCACAGCGCTCTGTTGCTGAAGTGAAAGTAAAACTTAACTCAAGTGTGAATGATTTTCCTATTACTGAAATAGTTGATCTAGTTGAAGGCTCTCTTAAAACACCAGTACAAGCTGCAGTTAAACGTGAAGATGAACAAGAATTTGCTCGTCTAAATGGTCAAAACTTAATGTTTTGTGAAGATGCTGCTCGCCGATTACAGCATAGTTTAAATCAGACCAATCAATTTGATGATTTCTGGCTTAAAATAAACCATTTAGAATCACTCCACGCTCATGATGCTGTCAGTATCACGACCAAGGGTATCAAAAATGGCTATCAGCCATAATAATAGCTAAATACTATTATTGAATTAAAGCCAATAGTGTTCCCACTATTGGCTTTTTTATGCCTATAACTTAATTGCAAGGAAAACATCAGCGTCCGAAGTCATTTAAACAGCGTAGATATTAGATACCTTTCGTAATATTACACACCTAGAAACAGTATTTGCTTCATTACTTTTCCCCTGTACAAAAAAAAACAACTATCAAAAATAACAATCAGAGAAAAAACAATCTCTTGATAAAGTTACCTTCTAATATTCAATTACGACTCAGTACAGCCATCAGAATGCCTGACGAGCAAAAGCTCTATTTTAATTGACCTTTACTGAAGAACTGGGTAGTGTTGATAGGTCCACTTACTTAAAAAGAGGTGTATTTATGCATTTTTTCCATGCCTTTATTCTTTTTACCTGTCCTGTAAGTAAGTTGGTTTATTATTAGGAGAAAAACATGCAACTTTATGATCATAGCGTCCAAAAAGACAACTGTGGTTTTGGTCTAATTGCCCATCAACAGGGTGAAACCAGTCACAAACTAATTAAGACCGCCATTTCCGCTTTAGATCGTATGCAACATCGTGGCGGTATCGCCAGCGATGGTAAAACAGGTGACGGTTGTGGCCTGTTATTACAAAAACCAGACAGTTTTTTTCGCGCCGTAGCTGCCGATAATAACTGGAAGCTTGGTAAAAAATACGCTGTTGGCATGATATTCCTAAGTACAGACCCTATTGAAGCCGCGCTTTCTAAAAAAATATTAGAAGAAGAGTTATCAAATGAATGCTTAACGTTAATAGGCTGGCGCACGGTTCCTGTCGATACATCAGTATTAGGTGAGATCGCCTTAGGTAATTTACCTACAATAGAGCAAGTATTTATTGATGCTCCTCCAGGCTGGAGAAACTTAGAATTAGAGCGCCGTTTGTATATGGCGCGTCGTCGTGCTGAAAAGCGTATTACTGACGAAAAGTTTTATGTCGCAAGTTTGTCTTGCTTGGTAACAATCTATAAAGGGCTGATGATGCCTGTAGATTTGCCTAATTTTTATTTAGATTTAGCTGATATTCGCATGCAGAGTTCCATCTGCGTATTCCATCAGCGCTTTTCAACCAATACCTCGCCACAATGGCATTTAGCGCAACCTTTCCGCTACCTAGCACATAATGGTGAAATCAACACAATTAACGGTAATCGACAATGGAGTCGAGCGAGAACTCATCGCTTTAAATCGCCATTATTGCCTGATCTACAAGATGCTGCTCCTTTTGTTGGCCAAACGGGGTCTGATTCATCCTCTTTAGATAACATGCTGGAACTCTTTTTAGCGGGCGGTATGGATCTATACCGTGCTATGCGTTTATTAATGCCACCAGCATGGCAAAACAGTCCCTTAATGGATGATGATTTGCGTGCCTTCTATGAATTTAACTCTATGCACATGGAGCCGTGGGACGGTCCTGCTGGTGTAGTAATGACTAACGGGCGTCATGTTGCCTGTAATCTTGATAGAAACGGTTTACGCCCTGCCCGCTATGTTATCACTCGTAATGGTTTTATTACCCTTGCCTCAGAAGTAGGTATTTGGGATTACGGTGAAGATGAAGTAGTAGAAAAAGGTCGTGTTGGCCCTGGTGAAATGCTCGCTATTGATACCTACACAGGTAAAATTTCTCATTCTGCCGATATTGATAATAATTTAAAAGAGCGTCATCCATATAGAGAATGGTTAACTAAAAACATTCGCCGTTTAATCCCTTTTGATGAACTTGAAGCAAACTTGATCGGACAACGTGTATTTTCTGATGCTGAGATGAATCAGTACCACAAAATGTTTAACTACAGCTATGAAGAAATTCAACAAGTTATTAAAACATTAGCGGAAAATGGTCAAGAAGCGACAGGCTCTATGGGAGATGATACTCCTATGGCCGTACTATCAAGCCAAACGCGTACTTTATATGACTATTTCCGCCAGCAATTCGCGCAAGTAACAAACCCGCCAATTGACCCATTGCGTGAGCGTTATGTTATGTCACTAGGTACTTGTATTGGTCGTGAACACAATGTATTTAACGAAACATCGGGCCATGCCGATCGTATGTTATTTTCTACGCCAGTACTGATGTATACCGGTTTGAAACAACTACGCGATTTAGATCCTGAGCATTATCGTTCTGACACATTAACGCTGAGTTTTGATCCGAACGAAGGTTTAGAAGCGGCCATAAGACGTTTATGTGATGAATCAGAAACTCTTGTTCGCAACAGTGGCACTGTTATTTTGGTGTTATCAGATAGAAATATTCAACCAGGTTTACTCGTTATTCCTGCAGCTATGGCTGTTGGCGCGGTACAAAAACGTTTAGTCGATCAACAGTTACGTTGTGACTCAAACATTATTGTAGAGACTGGCTCAGTACGTGACTCTCATCAATATGCGGTATTACTTGGCTTAGGTGCCACTGCAATATATCCCTATTTAGCTTTTGAAACGATTGAACAATTAGTTGAACAAAAGCAAATTAATTTATCGGCTCGCGATGCTATCGTCAACTATCGAGAAGGTATCAATAAGGGCTTATTAAAAATACTCTCTAAGATGGGTATTTCAACCATTGCCAGTTACCGTTGTGCCGGTTTATTTGAAGTAATCGGTTTAAATGAAGATATCATGGCGCTTTGTTTTAGTGATTTACCAAGCCGCATTAAAGGTGCTGATTTTAATGATATTCAGCAAGATGCAATCAACTTAACGCGTAAAGCATTTTTACCTCATCAAAAAGTGAATCATGGCGGTTTACTAAAATATGTTCATGGCGGTGAGTACCATGCATTTAATCCTGATGTGGTTAACTATTTACAACGCGCAGTACAAAATGGTGATTATAATGATTATCGTAAATTTGCCGATGAAGTTAACCAGCGCCCAGTAGCCACTATTCGTGATTTATTGAAACTTAGAGACGACTGCGATCCTATCGAACTCGATCAGGTGGAATCTGAAGGTGAAATGTTCAAACGTTTCGATAGTGCCGCTATGTCCATTGGTGCACTTAGTCCAGAAGCACATGAAGCTTTAGCTATTGCGATGAACCGCTTAGGTGGTTATTCAAACTCTGGTGAAGGGGGTGAAGATGAACGTCGTTTTGGCACAGTTAAAAATTCGCGAATTAAACAAATTGCCTCAGGGCGTTTTGGTGTAACACCGCATTACTTAGTTAATGCTGATGTTTTACAAATTAAAGTAGCACAAGGGGCAAAACCCGGTGAAGGTGGCCAATTACCTGGTGATAAAGTATCACCATTAATTGCGAAATTACGTTACTCAGTACCTGGCGTAACCTTAATTTCTCCGCCACCACATCATGACATTTACTCTATTGAAGATTTAGCTCAACTTATTTTTGACTTAAAACAAGTAAATCCAAAAGCGGTTGTTTCAGTGAAATTAGTCTCCGGCCCTGGGGTTGGTACTATTGCTTCAGGTGTTGCGAAAGCCTATGCAGATTTCATTACCATTTCAGGTTATGACGGCGGTACTGCAGCAAGTCCACTTACGTCAGTCAAATATGCCGGCTGTCCTTGGGAATTAGGTTTAGCAGAAGCCCATCAATCTTTAGTAACCAATGGTTTACGTCATAAAGTACGCTTGCAAGTTGATGGTGGTTTAAAAACCGGTGTTGATATTGTTAAGGCCGCTATTTTAGGTGCTGAGAGCTTTGGTTTTGGTACTGCCCCTATGGTAGCACTAGGTTGTAAGTTCCTACGCATTTGTCATCTAAATAACTGTGCTACAGGTGTAGCAACCCAAGATGAAGTACTACGCGAGCAGTTCTTTAAAGGCTTACCTGATCAAGTAATGAATTACTTTAAATTTATTGCCCGTGAAGTACGTGAGATCCTTGCTAGTGTTGGCGTAAAGAGTTTAACTGATATTATCGGTAGAACTGACTTATTAGTCCAAATTGATGGACTTACTTCTAAACAGAGTAAACTCGATTTATCACCAATAATCGCACCTGTAGTTGCCGGTGAAAATACCGCACTTCATCAAACAGAAGAAAACACGGCCTTTGATAAAGGTCAGTTAAATCAGAAGATTTTAGCTGCCGCTAGTGATGCTGTGTCTTATAGCAAAGGTGGAGAATACCGCTTTCCCATTCAAAATACTGATCGCTCTGTCGGAGCAACATTATCTGGTGAAATTGCGCGTCATCATGGCGATCAAGGTATGGCTTCTTCTCCGATTACCATACATTTATCAGGTACTGCCGGACAAAGTTTTGGTGTTTGGAACGCAGGCGGCTTAAACATGATTCTAACCGGTGATGCCAATGATTATGTCGGTAAAGGTATGGCGGGTGGTAAACTGACAATAAAACCACCTGTTGGTGTTGAGTATGCTAGCCATAAAACAATGATCATGGGTAATACTTGTCTCTACGGTGCTACTGGCGGTAAGTTATTCTCTTCCGGCCGCGCTGGTGAACGTTTTGCTGTACGTAACTCAGGTTGTCATGCCGTTATTGAAGGCACTGGTGATCATGCTTGTGAGTACATGACTGGTGGTATAGTTACTATACTAGGAGATACAGGTGTTAACTTTGGTGCAGGCATGACTGGTGGTTTCGCATACGTATTAGATGAAACAGGTGACTTAGATGTTCGCCTGAACAAAGAGTCTATCGAAATGCTGGCCATTGAAGACTTAACCATTCACCAAGAACATTTACGTGGCATTATCAATCAACACTTTGAAGAAACGGGTAGCTTACGCGCCCATGAAATGCTTCATGACTTTGACCGATATGCCCCATTATTTAAACTGATTAAACCGACAGCTACCGATGTAAAGACCTTATTAGGTCACCGTAGTCGTTCAAGTGCTGAACTTCGTGTCCAAGCACAATAATTGGTAAGAATTGAGGATTTAAATAATGAGCAAAAATGTTTATCAATTTATTGATGTAAAACGCATAGACCCAGCAAAGAAGTCGATTAGTGAACGTAAAATCAACTTCGTTGAAATTTACCAACCTATGGGTAATGAACAAAGTGCGGGTCAAGCTGACCGCTGCCTAGACTGCGGTAACCCCTATTGTGAGTGGAAATGCCCCGTGCATAACTACATTCCACAATGGCTTGAATTAGTCACTGAAAATCGTATCTTTGAAGCGGCTGATTTATGTCATGAAACCAATAGCTTACCTGAAATGTGTGGTCGAGTTTGTCCACAAGATAGATTGTGTGAATCGGCTTGTACCTTAAACGATGAATTTGGTGCAGTAACCATAGGTAATATTGAAAAACATATTACTGATACTGCTATTGCGCAGGGTTGGAAGCCTGATTTATCTCACGTAGTAAAAACAGGCAAACGTGTTGCGGTAATTGGTGCTGGCCCTGCAGGTATCGCCTGTGCTGACGTATTAACTCGTAACGGTGTTGATGTTGTTGTTTATGACAGACACGCGCAGATTGGTGGCTTACTTACTTTTGGTATTCCATCATTCAAATTAGAAAAAGATGTTATTCAAACTCGCCGTGAAATTTTAGAAGGCATGGGCATAGAGTTTCGCTTAAATATTAATGTCGGCACTGATATTAGCTTTAAAGACATCAGTGAAGAATATGATGCTATCTTCCTAGGCTTAGGTACTTATAAGGATATGAGTGGTGGCTTTGACAATGAAGAAGCTAAAGGCGTTTATAATGCATTAGATTTCTTAATTGGTAATACTCAGAATTTAATGGGCATCACTAAAGCGGATAATGCTCAAGTTAAACCTTATGTAAATTTCAAAGATAAAAAAGTCATTGTATTAGGTGGTGGTGATACTGCCATGGATTGTGTCCGTACCTCTATTAGGCAAGATGCAACAAGCGTGACTTGTGCATATCGTCGCGATGAAGCGAACATGCCAGGCTCGCCACGCGAAGTTCAAAATGCCAAAGAAGAAGGCGTGAAATTTGAGTTTAACCTTCAACCGCTAGATCTGTCTCTTATACACATCTGACGCTGCC
>CAJXRC010000055.1 GCA_913058405.1 uncultured Colwellia sp.
ACGAGATCTAGTACGGTCTCGTGGGCTCGGAGATGTGTATAAGAGACAGCTGCAGTACTAACTAAAAGTGTAAGGTCGGTTCCTATTTTCTAGCCACTAAATGAACCGTACTGGTTGAACGCTCTAAAAATGCTCCTTCACAGTAAGCAAAATAATAAAGCCATAAACGTTTAAAGGTTTCATCATAATCATGCTGAACCAAGTCCAACCATGATGCCAAAAAGTTATCTCGCCAATGCGCTAATGTTTTAGCGTAATCAAGCCCGATATCATCTAGGGATTCTACAACCAACTCACTGTGATCGGTTAGGTTTTGGGTTAACACATTAACTGACGGTAAAAAGCCACCGGGGAATATATATCGCTGGATAAAATCAACGTTATTTTTGTAATAGTCAAAACGTTGATCGGCAATGGTAATTGATTGAATAAGTAACTTACCACCAACTTTTAATCTGTCATTGCACTGCTTAAAGAAACTAGGTAAAAAGTCATAACCAACCGCTTCTATCATTTCAATAGAAACCACTTTATCAAAAACGCCCGTTAAATTGCGATAATCCTCTTTAAGTAAGGTGATTTTGTCTGTTAAGCCCAATTTCTCTATTCGAGCTTGTGCATAGGTATGTTGTGCATCAGAGATTGTCGTTGTGGTTACACGACAGCCATAATGCGTTGCTGCGTATATTGCTAAGCCACCCCAACCGGTACCTATTTCCAGTAAATGATCATTTTCATTTAATGATAGTCGCTGACAAATAGTAGCTAACTTATGTTGTTGAGCTTCATCTAATGAAGCGTCTGCTGTAGGATAAATAGCAGAAGAATACATCATATCTGGGTCTAAAAATCGTGTGTATAATTCATTACCTAAATCATAATGAGCTAAGGTATTACGCTTTGAACCTGATTGGGTATTTCTATTTTGCCAATGACTGACTGTATTCTTCAACCTATTCAACCATGATTTATTTGCTTCTAGATTATCCGTTTGTTGCTGCGCTCTGGCGAAAATTCTAATGACATTGGTTAAATTGGGACTACTCCATTTACCGTCAATAAAAGCCTCTGCTGCGCCAATACTCCCGCCTTTGACAAAGTCGCGATAAACACTCGGATCATGGATATGTATTTTACCTTTAATACTTTGTTCACTAACCGTTTCAGGGAAATGCGAATGAATAGAGCCTTCAACAATCTCTAATTGACCATAGGTAAGTTTCGAGAAAATGTTTAACACTAATGTGCGGCAACGTTTATCTAACCAGTTAGCCGCTTTTAGTACTCGAACCCCTTCAATATTTTCCATTTTTATTCCCCTTCTTAAATTCAAGCGTTAAAAGTAATCAACTAACCTGGTTTTTGATAACCAATAAAAGGCACACGTTTAACGAATAACTTTAATGCTTGCCAATAAATAGTTACTACTACTTTCATTGTCATAACGGGCAACTGTACCCAAATACGCAATAAACTGGTTTTAGTGAAGGGTTTTCTTCTCATCACTAAACTTGCATCAAATAACTTACTTACATTGCCGCTTTCGTCATTAACTCGTTTGTTTTCAATTTTAACCAGCAACTTATCATCGCCATTACTTGGTGGTGTAACCTGCCAAAAGTAAGTCATTGCTAAGTCCATAAAAGGTGAAACTTGAAACATTTTTTTCGTGGTTTTATCACCCTCTGCTTTTAACAAATCTACTAAGTAATAATGCCGCTCATTCCAAGGTGTATTACTGACTTCTGCTAACATTTGTGTACATTTATTATCTTGGTCATAGCAAAAGTAAAAATTGGCTGGACTAAAATAAATACCAAAACACCTCACTTGCACCAACATAACAATTTTTCTTATATCTTCATGGCCATTTAACTGCTGTACTTTCATCTTTATACGATCGTTTAAAGAAAGTGGATCACTGGTTACACTTTTTTTTAGAGAGTCTTTTAAATTATCTTGTAGAGGGTCTTTTAAATAATCTTTTTCAACAAAACGTAATGGTCGATACCATGAAAAGCCAAAAACACCAAAGCCACCCTGAGCCTTTTCGACATCCGCAACATCGAGCGCCAACATAAATAGACGGTAATCAAAGCTGTGCTTTTTCGGGCTAAAGCGTCGGTGCATAACCTTACCGAGATAAATATGGCTATTACTAAATGAATTAGACATGTTAATCATTTTCACCTAAATAACAGTCAAACCGTTCAGCCACCTCAACGGCACTTCTTACACCGTCTTCATGAAAACCACTATGCCAATAAGCACCAGCAAAATGGGTATGATTAACACCACAAATAATATGTCTTTGCTGTTGAGCTTTTATCGAATCGGCCGAAAAAACTGGATGGTGATAAGTGAACTCCCTTAATATTTCTTTGGGGTCTATGTCATCTTTTTGATTTAAGGTAACGCAAAAAGTGTGCTTACTTTGAATACCCTGCAATATATTCATATTGTAAGTAACGCTAGCAGCTTTATTACGATCTCGGCTCAATTGATAATTCCAACTTGCCCAGGCTTTTTTGCGTTTAGGTAATAATTTTTCATCAGTATGGAGTACAACCGTGTTTGCACTATAAGGCATTGAAGATAAAACCAAATTTTCATCTTGGCTTGCATCACCTAATAAGGCGAGTGCTTGATCAGAATGACACGCAATAACCACTTCATCAAATGTTTGACTAGCCGCATCTGCAAAATGTAGATGTACTTTATCATCGCTTCGAGTAATGCTCGTAATATTGGCATTAACGTTAATATTATTCTTAAAAGGCGCGCACAATGGTGTTAAGTAGCTGCGGGAGCCATTTGGAATGACATACCATTGCGGTCTATCCGCGATATTTAATAAGCCATGATTATGGAAGAACTTAACAAAAAATGTAAATTCGAAATCTTCCATTTGTGCTAATGAACTAGACCATATTGCTGCGCCCATTGGCAAAATGTAATGCTCTGAAAAAAAGTCACTAAAGTTATGTTCAGTTAGAAATGCACCTAAGGTTAAGCCATCAATATACTTATCTTGCTGATAAATTCTTTTGCATAATTTGTTGAAGCGTAATATTTCTTTTACTAATAACCAGAAGGTTGGTTTGAAAATATTTCGTCGTTGGGCAAATAACGTATCTAAATTATGACCATTGTATTCCATGCCTGACTGGCGATTGTGAACCGAAAAGCTCATTTCAGTGGAAATCTTACCAATAGCTATTTCATCTAACAACGCTAAGAAATTAGGGTAGGTTCTATCATTAAAGACAATAAAACCGGTATCTATTGCAAATTTCTCCCCTGACTTTTCTATATCAACGGTTGCAGTATGACCACCAATACAGTCATTTTTCTCAAATACGGTAACTTTATGCTTTTTTGATAATAAATAAGCAGTAGTTAATCCGGAAATACCGGAGCCAATAATGGCAAAATGCTTCATGCTTGATCTTCCCTAGTGTGACTCTTGCTGTCGTTATCATTTTTAGTAATAACTTTTCTGGTAATAAGCGACTGCCATAAAGACGAAGGTAAAAAAGAAAATAGTTTCATAATAAGCGTTAGTCGCTTGGGGAAATGTAGATATTTTTTTCGCTTTTCAATACCAATCAGCATACGACTCGCGGCTTGTTCGCTGGTCAGCATAAAAGGCATCGCAAAGTCATTTTTATCCGTTAAAGGTGTGCTAACAAAACCAGGGTGCACTAAAGTAACGTCGATATCATGCTCAACTAAATCAAGTCGTAAACTATTAGCTAAATAGTCCATCCCTGCCTTTGATGCTCCGTAAGCTTCACTGCGCGGAAAGGGTAAAATAGTAGCACTTGAACTGACAAAAACGACTTGCCCGCCCTTTTTCACTTTAGGTAAAAAATATTGTAGTAGCGCACCCAAGGATGAAAGATTGGTATTGATGATATTAGAAAACAACTCGCCATCAAAATGCTTAACATCATCAATATAGCGACAATCTCCGGCATTTAAAATGAGTATATCTAGTTCATTTATATCTTGTGCTGCCGTCGCTATTTCTGCTGGCTCAGTGATATCAAATAAACAGGTCTTATAAGAGCGTGACTCCAGTAGGGCCATTTTTTCTGGGTTTCGACCGCAGGCAATTACGTTTTCACCTTGATTGGTGTACTTTTCAAATAACGCCAAGCCAATGCCTGATGTTGCCCCTGTGATTAAAACATTTTGAATGGCCATTAGTTTGCCGCCTTAGTTTTTATCCACTTAGTAAGCTTGCCGAGTATAGGCAGCTGCTCATAAAGCATTGCACCTAAATCAAGGAAGTCTCTATGGTAAATAACCTTACCGCCTTCCCCCTTAATATGTGAGGTACCAATAACTGTCACCACTTTACCTTTGTTGAGCTTAGGGTGTTGATAAGTCATGGTCCAAAATAGTGAAGCTTGCGAATCTTGCCAAATCACCTCATCAATAACAAACTTACACGAAGTAAGGTTTTGATAGAGATTTTGAAAATACTGATATAAATCGTCAAAGCCTTCCACTGTGTGCAAGGGATCAGTAAAGGTGACATTTTCATGGTAAATAGTGTCTAATAATTTCAGACTTTCTTTCGATAGTTTTTGATAAACAAGCACAAAATTACTAAGCCACAAAGGTGAACCTCGAAGGGTGTGCTCTAACGTTTTAATTTCCATTACACTACCTTAATGACAATACTATAATTATTAATCTATCTTTTCTTTACACTTTATAAAAAGCTAATGCTTTTAACCTAGCCTCTTTGTGTTCAACAATCGCTGGCCAATAGGTATTTAGTTCATTATCTTTAATAAACTGATGAGGGAAATGAATTGCCTTATCAGAAATATTGTTAAGCTCTGGTATATATTTACGTATGAAAATGCCCTTTGGATCAAAACGTTCGCTTTGTCTAATCGGATTAAAAATTCTAAAATAAGGTTGTGCATCACAACCAGTGCTAGCCGCCCACTGCCAGCCGCCATTATTTGAGGCTAAATCACCGTCAATTAGGTGCTGCATGAAATACTTTTCACCTAATCGCCAATCAATGAGTAAATGTTTGGTTAGAAAGCTCGCCACTACCATACGGAGGCGATTATGCATCCAGCCTGTTTGATTAAGTTGTCTCATTGCAGCATCAACGATAGGGTAGCCAGTTCTGCCCTGACACCACGCATCAAATAACTCAGCATCGTTATGCCACAGCATCTCTTGATAGTTTTCTTTATAACACTGATGTTTACATAATCGTTGTTCATGAAAAAGCAGGTGGCGATAAAACTCTCGCCAAATAATCTCATTCAACCATGAAAATTCTTCACTGTCTGAGGCGACTAACAAATCGGGATATTTATTAAGTAATAATCTAAGTACAAAACGAGGACTTATAACACCTGCAGCCAAATAAGGTGAAATCCCCGATGTACCTTTAATCGATGGTATATCGCGATTAAGTTTGTAAGTGCTTATTTTTTCTTGGTAAAAATTTGGCAGTATTTGCTGCTCAAAAACAGTTGCTAGTGGCCAGGTACTAGAAATACTTTCTTGTTCTTCTTCATGAGCATCAGCCTTGTTGACCACTGACGATTTAGCAGATACTTTGCCTAAATACTCAAAGCCGCCCTGTTGAACATAGGTTAACCAAGCACGCTTAAACGGTGTAAAAACTTTATACATAATACCCGACTGATTTAGCACTTTGCCTTTTGGTACAATTACGTCTGCTTCAAATAGGGTTAATGGAATACCGTTAGCCTTTAATTCTAAACATAAGGCTTTGTCTCGTTGTTGTTCATTAAATTCAACCTCACTATTAGCTACAACTTCAGTAATATTATGCTGTTTACAATAGCTATTTAAATACGTTTTTTGTTGAGAAAAGTTATCGAGTGTTATCAATTCGAGTTCGATATTTAATAGCGCGAGTTCTTTCACAAGGGCATGAGCGTGTCGCTTTATAAAATCTATCTTTATCGGCGACCAATCATGTTGTTGCCATTGTTGTTCACAGATAAAAAAGATAGCTTTCGCAGGTATTGCGAAATCATGATGATTTGTAGAGTTACGACTAAGGAAATAGTGTAATGCAGGATTGTCGTGTGTTCGAAGATCATTACGGAGCCAAAGTAACAAGCGGGATCCTTATGTGCCCGGTTAAAGGCATCACAGAAGAGGAATTAAAAGTATGGGCGACTGAGCGACTAATCTATTTAGCAGAAAAGCTAAAGTTAATATGAGTCGGTTAGTAAGCGTATCTCAATCTTAATTTATCAGGGTAAGGTGATAAGTACGCTTGCTTTGTTAAATAGTCTTTTGGGTGATTAAGTAGATAATGTTTAATTAACGTTAAAGGCGCCATTAACGGGATGAGTCCCTCGCGATAAGCATCAATTTGCTCGCACAACTCTTGTCTTTCATTCGCTTGTAAGTGCTTTGAAAAATACCCTTGAATATGCGCGAGTGTATTAGCATGTTTTTTACGTGTCGCTATAATTTTAAGGGCGGTCATTAACCCTAAAATATATTCATCCGCCACCTCATCAAGAGGTAAATCAGCTCTTGCTAATAATTGCCCTAGTTCTTTGTAGGCGATTAAATCGTGACTCATCACTGTATATTTATAATGGCTATGAAAGGTGGTTAACTTGTGCTTAGTTAAACCTGACTCAACAACCGTTTGCCAATGTTTATAAGCAAACACTCTAGCTACAAAATTTTCACGAAGTAAAGGATCGTTCAGGCGGCCATTTTCTTCACAAGGTAATAACGGGTTAGCATCCATAATTTCTTTGGCAAAAGCACCCACACCTTTTGAGGGTAGTGAATTCCCTTCAGGACTATAAATCTTAACTCTTTCCATGCCGCAACTTGGGCTTTTAGCACAGAATATGTAGCCACTTAACGATTTAGTCATACTGGCTACTTTTTTCCCATACGCTTTTAATGCATCGGTAACATCGCCACTGCCATCTTTTTGAGAAACATGAATAACATCATCACGCTTTATTTGACGAATAGTTGGTCTAGGGATAGGTAATCCAACAGCAACTTCAGGACAAAATGATTTATATGAGACATGTTCTGAAAATTCTTTAATACAAAAGTGAGACGGTTTATTACTGGCATCAAAACGAACCTTTTCACCAATTAAACAAGCACTAATTCCAATTTCGATATCTTTCTTATCCACTGAATAAATCATAATTCTTTCCTTCTAATTTCTGATTTTACTTTAATTATAGCTTAAGTATTAATAGCTTACAGAGCTAGTAAATGAAAGAGCCTATTGGATTAAGTAATTTATTTATGCCTTGGGTAAAGTGTAATGCATCATTAGCAACGGTATAACAAAGACAACCATTGGTAGAAATGGGATGATGCTGATGAGAGCTATCAAGCATGATAAAGTCTCCTTTTACATATTCACCACTTTCATCATGAAATGATCCCGCCAATAACACGGTTAGCTCAAACCCTTTGTGTGTATGCTCTGGTACCCCTCCACCTGGTTGTATGTGTAATAAGCTCGTATGAATTTCGTTTTCATTAAGTTGAATTCGTGCTCGTGTTAATTTACCAATATGAGCATGTTTACCCAGCTCCATGCTATTTAGTGCAGTTGGAATCGTGTATATTTTATCATCAAAACTAATAGTTTTTTCTACTTTAGGTAGAGCAATAGAGATATCTGAAGATTGAACAATTTCATCTATCATGTGATCAAAATCTATTGCTGCGACCGCATCTAATGCTTCATTATCATCAACAATAAATCGGTCAAGGTATTCTTCTTCAAAGCTAGTTTCAGCAACTTGTTCGGTAAATTGAGCAATGGTTTGTTGACAGACAGGACACATGTCCGCGTGTATCGCGACACCAGCAGATAAAGATGCAGGTAAATCACCATTGACAAATGCCTTGATAAGCTCAAATTTTGGGTGATGATTAATCATGTTCTTCTCCTAACTGTACTTTAAGTTTTCCTAAGGCTAATCGTAATCGAGATTTAACAGTTCCCAGTGGTAAATTTAGATGCACAGCTAACTGCTCTTGTGACATTTCCCTAAAGTAAAACCCTTTTACTACATCTTGCTGAGCTTGTGGTAATTCTTCGATAACACTTAACAAATTAGCATGCTCTAAGTGGTCATCAAAAACTTCGGCTTCACTACTCATTTTTTCTGCTATAGGCCAAATATCATCACTAAGGTTATCTTCTTTATTACCTTGTATTTTCCTAAGCATATCGAAGGTAATATTACGCATTACCGTGTAGACCCAAGTGGTTGCCGCCCCCTTCTCTTGGTTGAATAAGTGTGCTTTTCTCCAGACATTACTCATAGTGTCTTGCACTACTTCATTGGCTTGTGCTTCATTCGGAAATTTACCACGGGCGATACGTAGAATTTTAGGCGCAAAAAACTGAAACAAATGAGTAAAAGCTTCTTTGTCTCGATTCGAAGCAACAGACTCAAGCCATTGGCAAAGTTGTGGGTGATTTATTTTATCTGACATACTAGTAGATTTAGCACTTGTCGGTCTGCTTAGCAAGTTAGTCTGCATTGCTTTGTCCTACTATTTATTTAAACATGTCAGGTTATACGGTCAAATAAGTGTCAGGATCACTTTAGATTGAAATTATTTTAAAACTTTTTCAAGAGCAGTTAAAAATTAACGATAAAATGATTAACAAACAGAAAACTATTTAAGGATAACTGATTCAACAAACGCTTCTGCTTCCTTGAAACTATAACTAAAAACAAAATCATTTTTTACATTTAACTCAATAGGTAGTATTTCTATCCACCTTGCTAACACCCAATGGCTATCGTTTAGACCTTTATTTGGATATAAATCATTAAGACTTTTGTTCTCTGAAAAAACACTCGCTAATGAGGTAGATAACTCTCCAATAACCTTATCTACTTGTATTTCGGACCAATGTGCGATGCAGTTAACATCACCAAAATATAAATTGTTTTTGTCATGCGTAATGTTTTCAATAACGACCAGAGATTTACACTTAACATCAATTTCTAAAATACCATCATCGCCTCGGTCAAAATTAATAATTTCGACCCAACTGCCCCACGGCGTACTAGTAGAACTTTCATTTTCACTTATATTTTTATCTTGAAGCCAAACAACAAAACCTTGCCCTGAAGAAGCAGTACTGACCATTTTTAAATACCGTGGTTCAAATATGCGTAACTTAGTGACTCCTCCTGGCAGCAAGAACACAGGCAATGGAAATATTGGTAAAGTAGCATTTATTTTTTTCATAAGAATATCACTTTTGAGTTTATAACTATTCATACGTAAAAAATCACTAAACGATCAATGTGATACCAATTCAAGTAAGTTTTTCTTCTCATAGCTATTTTTAAAAACCTTAGAGGCAAGGCATTGATTGAATATAATGGTTTATCAGGAGAATAACTCCTGCATTATCCAATAACACCATCCATGTAGCGTCCTTATCAACATGAACAGCGCGGCATCTAAACTTTTACTTTCTATTTGGTATTACCCAAAAAAAAACCTCTGAAGACAGAGGCTGGTGGTCGGTAATATTAATCAACCCCTTTGCGTTGTAAAAGCAAGAACAATTAACCAACCAAAAACAAATAACTAAAAACCAGGAGTAAATCGGGAAACTATTCCATGATCACGGTATCAATAACATGGATAACACCGTTTGTTGTGTAGATATCAGAGATTACGACTTTAGCTCCTCCAATCATTAACATGCCCGTATCAGCATCAACACTCACATCAATCATGACATCCGATGCTGTGGTTAATGAACGTCCATTTTTTGCATAAGCATCTGTAGAACTTAAGCTACTTTCACCCACAACATGAGTTAATAAAACTTTAGTAAGCATCTCAGTGTCTGCTAATAAAGCGGTTAAAGCTTCACTGTTAATCTTATCAAAGGCGGCATTAGTTGGAGCAAAAACAGTAAACATAGCATCTTCGTTTGATAAAGTAGTCACTAAATCAGCAGCAGTAAGTGCGGTGACTAGGGTAGAAAAATTATCCGGGTCTGCCAAAGCGACTTCAACAATATTCAATGTCGGCGTATCCATCATTGCGGGAGGCATAATCACGTTATCAATTAAGTGAACAACACCATTTGCAGCCATTACATTAGCAGCACTTACCTTAGCGCCATTAATGAAAAGCATACCATCAGTGAACGATACAGCGGCTTTGCTCGCATTCGCCATTTCTGCCATGTTATTCATAGATTGAGCTAAACTAATCGCGCCATCAGAAAGTACTTCGCCGGCAATAACGTGATACAGCAATATGTTACTCAGTTGCTCGCTAGTTAATCCTTCAATAGTGCCAGCGGGTAATTTAGCAAAAGCAGCATTAGTGGGCGCAAAAACAGTGTAATTATTATCAAGGTTAGCTAAAACGGTATCTAATCCTGTTGCTTGCAACGCGGAAACAAGTGTTGATAAATCACTGTTGCTACTAGCAATATCAACTAAGCTCATGCTCGGTTTGGGTAATGCCACATCACCAATAATTACCGCATCTATCACATGGATAATGCCGTTGGTTGTATAAATATCTTTCATCACAACATTGGCACCACCAAACAATAGCTTATCTGTGTCCATGTTGATGTTAAGTGCTATTTTAGCCATACCCGCGGTATCAACCATATTGCCACTCAAGGCGAAGGCATTAACCGAATTTACAGCTACATCTGCAATCACATGCTGAAGCAATACTTTTGTTAAAGCATCGGTGTCACCTAATAATGCAGTCAAGGTAGCAGGTGCAATTAAGGCAAAAGCGGCATTAGTTGGAGCAAAAACAGTAAATGTTGCGTCTTCGTTTGACAAAGTAGTCACTAAATCTGCAGCAGTTAGCGCTGCAACTAAGGTAGAAAAATTATCAGGGTCTGCTAGTGCAACTTCGACAATATTTGCTGTTGGCTCGATCATATCTGCAGGTGGCAGTAAAACAGCATCGATAACGTGAATAATACCGTTATCCGTTTGAATGTTCGTAGTGATAACGGTAGCAGTATTTACCAATAACTTATCACCATCAAGTGATAAACCTACAGCATCACCATTAACCATATCAACAGTTGTGCCAGCTAATGCAATGGCTGCTGCGGCGTCAACTTCACCACTAATAACATGATAGGTTAAAATATCTGATAACTTATCAGTATCAGCAAGAAGCGCATCAATAGTATCTTGTCCTAATAGAGCAAAGGCTTTATCTGTTGGCGCAAAAACAGTAAATTTAACACTGGTATCTGCCAAGGTCGTATCAAGCCCTGTAGCTTGTAAAGCAGCAACTAACGTAGTGAAACCGCCATTATTAACAGCAGCATCAACAATCGTAGTAGGTGCAACTACGTCTTGTATCACTTGTTCAATTTTGTCATTATCGTTGTCATTGCAACCTTGTAATAAGAACACACTTAATACGGTTACACTTAGTATTTTAAAATATTTCACTTGCTTACCCTCATTAATTAAGTACAACTGAACTTACGTACAAAAAACAAACAAAGATCAATATTGATTGATAAATAAACTTATATTTTTAGCAGTGATCTTTTACACAACTAAAGCGTATTATTTAGGCTAAATTTAAAAGCTTTGAAGTCTGAATATCATCGTTGATCCTGATACCTCATCACTAGAACTAAATATCGCTAACTCGAAATCATAAGTAAGTTCGCACCAAAGGTAATGAATAAGAAATTTACTGCTGTGAGGAGGGCCATTACAAAGAGTATTACTATAAGGAAGTATTGGTACAGGAAAGTATGGCTATAGAGTTTTTATTTAGTATAAATATACCTAAAAGATATTACGCATCTACAAAGCAAGCTTTAATCTACGTTGTATAAGGTTGTGCTTATGTTTCTTTACCACTTGGACATTGTTGTACTTGTGCTTGTTTATCAAAAAACAAAGTTATCTCTGCCACCTTAACGCCTAACTTACTCATTGACGTTTTATTCATGACTCGAGACTCATCAAGTTGGTACATCCAGTCATCCATAGACACTTGATACGTTTCATCTTCAACAACCAAAGACAACTCGTATTGAAACTGAAAGGCAAAACCCTGATGTTTGCCAATGGCTGTTCCAACAACATCTTCAGCTTGTCCTTCATAGCTACCATCTATTTTTTTAGATAACTGCCAGTTGCGATAAGTTATCTCTCCATCACTAAAATAAAACTTTTCAGCAAGAACGCCATTATTACCTTGCCATGACCCTTCTATCTCAACACAAAATCGCCTACTCACCTTATTAGAATAATCCTGCACCATACCCCAAGCAATAACCTTACCATCAAAGTACTGTTTAATATCGAATGGCTTATCCACATCTTGATAATCACCTAACGCTGTTGAGCAACTAGAAATAAAGCTACTGGTAATTATCACAAAGATACAAATAATAATTTTATTCATGGTTAATATTTCCTAATAATTCGAGGCGTAAGTTAGGCTCACTGGTATTTTCAGAAAGCCAAATAGCAAGGAAAATCTGACCAAATATCGAGGGTTTAATAACGCCAATATATTGCTGATTAAAATAAAAGACGCTGCGCCCTTGGTCAATAAGCAAAGATAAACTGTCACCCTCTTTAATATCTGGCCACATAGCTTCTAATTTGGGCAAATAGTTAATGTATTGCTCCGATGGGATCCCTAAATGTTCCCACTGGTCAACAGTCCTGCTAATGAGATCATCACTGGAAATATCGGCTAAATAATTAATAGTAAAAAGTACCTGCTCGCTTGTTATGTCGACTGGATATTTTCCTGACGTTGTCATTAGCTGACTTTTATAAAGATCCCAAAATAAAATAGAAAAGGTAGTTTCCCCTACCGATTTAAAGGCGAGTGTATCAACAGCGCTTTGCAAACTATTCGGTAATTTCACTTCTTCGGTTGTGCTTTTTGCAAAAGCTACACTTTGTGACAAGCAAAATATCAAATAAACACATATTAAATTAAAAGAGAATAAAGATAGATACTGTTTAAACATGACGTATCTCCACATTAACTAATCTGTCTTTCAAATAGAAAAATAAAACGAATAACACTGCCCATATCGCACTTAAGAGTAAATAAGTTGAGATTATAGATTGACAAAAATCAACCGCCTGAAGCTTGTAACCCGCTATATAACTTAATGGTGCTAACAAACCGCCAACTAATAACTGTAATACAATTCGATTCGTTAAAAATCGTAAACTATGGCATAAGGTTGCTGCAAAACAAGCCCATAACACCATCAACCAAAATGGCATGTGACCATTGTTGTCAAAACTAAAGACATTAAAATTAACAAGCAGTGAATCAACAAAAATACCGATAAAAGTTATCACCAGTATTAGTTGTAATTCACGAGATGATTGTGCGATAAAAAAGATGTGAGTAATCAGCAATAAAAGACTCAAAGGAATAAAAAAGTTCCCCCAATACACCAAACCAAACCACACTAAATTAAAGCCTATTAAGTTAATCAACACGATTTTAAATTACCTAAGAAAAGACCGTTTAGTGGTTATACGTTTGAAATAAGGATTTAGATTAATCGTCATATTATTAAAGTAGCTATCATTCATTTAGCATTTATTTAACAGCTTGAATACGCTATGTTATCGCAGAAGAAAACCTTAATAAGCCTGAAAAAAAATTTAGTAACGTTTTCTCATAATATTCATCTAAACACTTATCCTTTAATAGCTAACAACTGACAATCAACGGACTTCAGCAATCATGAAAGATCTTACTCAGGGCTCCATTCCTAAACATTTGATCGCTATGGCACTGCCTATGATGATAGGTATGCTGATTCAAACGCTTTACTTTATCGTTGATTTGTATTTTGTCGGTAAGTTAGGACCCGCAGCACTCGCAGGTTTGAGTTTAGCGGGCAATGCGATGTTTTTAATCTTTGCACTGACACAGATACTTAATGTCAGTACTGCTGCACTTATTTCACATGCCGTAGGTGCAAAAAATAAAATAGATGCAAACATCACCTTTAATCAATCAATGATGGTCTCAACAGTCGTTGGCGTTATTGTTTGTATCGTTGGCTATTTTGGTGCAGAAATTTATCTAAACTTAATATCTCAAGACGTTGAAACTGTAAAGATGGGTTTAGCTTACCTACACTGGTTTATTCCCTGCATGGCGTTACAGTTTATTATGGTTTCTATCAGCTCAGCACTCCGTGGAACCGGCGTTGTTAAACCAACCATGGTCATACAAACCCTATCAATTTTACTCAATATTATTCTTTCTCCCATATTGATTGCTGGCTGGGGTTCGAATTATGCGATGGGAATTGCTGGCGCCGGTTTGGCTAGCTCAATATCAGTAATATTTGCCGTAGTACTTTTATGTTATTACTTTACAACAACAGACAAGTATATCAGCGTTGATTTCTCTCTTTGGCATCTGAATGTACCTCGTATTAAGAAATTGCTCGCTATTGGCTTACCAGCTGGTGGCGAGTTCTTTTTAATGTTCGTTTATATGGGGGCTATTTATTGGCTAATTAAACCCTTTGGTGCGGATGCACAAGCAGCATTTGGTTTGGGTTCACGTGTCATGCAAGCATTGTTTTTACCTGCAATGGCAATTGCTTTTGCAGCACCTGCAATTGCAGGACAAAACTTTGGAGCACAAAATTACCAACGCGTAAGAGATAGCTTTAAGTGGACTGCTATTATGACCTGCTCTTTGATGGCTATTATCTTATTAATTTGTTTGACCCAAGCAGAATATATGCTGACACACTTTTCTACCGATCAAGAAGTGATTTTAATTAGTGTGGCTTTTTTACAACTGATTTGTTGGAACTTTGTTCCTGCCGGTCTAGTATTTACTTGTTCTGGCATGTTCCAAGCATTAGGTAACACTATGCCAGCTTTACTGAGTACCGCGACACGCTTAATTACTTTTATCCTGCCTGCTCTTTGGTTATCTAAACAAGGTAACTTTCAAATAGAACAGCTTTGGTATATTTCTGTCGCTACTGTTTGTATTCAGGCATTGGTCAGCTGTTATTTTCTCAAGCAAGAATTTAGAAAGCGCTTGCCTGCTGATAATTCATCAATCGAAAACTCTGATAAATTAACTAAAAATAAACTTATTTCCTAAAGCAGCACTAGCCATCCGTTAGCTAGTTGCAGATGTGCTTTATTTTAAACTTGGTAGATAACAAAGGTAAATCCAGCAACTAACTAGCCAACACTGACGAGCTGTAATGGCTGTGGTTTTGACGCTACTGTTGAAACATCATGTGAGTGAGCTGTTGATTGTTGATTTTTATAACGATCAAACTGAACTTGTTTAACGCCTAACTGCTGAAAATACTTTTTTATCGTATTAAAATCTTCCCTAGCGAGATCTACATCAGAGTTTGTCATTAATCCATCTACGTAAGCGTTATCACCATTAAGGTTAATATTGGCAATAGCTGAGTAAGGTTGTCCATATTCTTCAACTCTAATTGCCCGTACCATTTTTATTTCGAAAATCCAGTCATCTATTTTAATACAACGAGATAAGGTTTCTGATTCTTTTTCTGATATAGGCTCAGACATCAAGGTTTCCTTTTATAAGCAAATGGTTACTGGTATAAGCCAGTATTTAAGCATTAACCGCACACAAGGTCGGTCATAAATATTACATGACTGATTAACAAATTTACAAAATCAGCACCGTAGCTAAAGCACAAAGTAGACCAACATGACAATTCATTGTTCTCAAATGATTTAACTGATAATACCATACAAAGACTGTTGCCAAAAAGCAACACACCATAAGCCATAGCCTTTACGAATGTAGCTTACGACAAACAACTTAACCAAATTAAACAAAGAGTAAGCTACAAAAATCAAGAAGAAAAGACCTGTCTCCAATAAGCAACAGCTAGATGGGTCAGTTATTAAGATGGCCAACTCATAAGACCAGCCTTATTCATACCAATTATGGTCAGTATGCCGCCTTCATAGGCACTACAACCTTTGCAGTAGAAATCAAAGCATGGTTGATTGGAACTGTATAACTAGTGTTATTTCGAATACAAAAAGACACATATAGTGATAAGAAAATACCTAAGAGCAATAAATAACGAGTTAACTGTAAATAATAAAAACTGAAACAATGATTATAGCTAGGGTCTGTTGACCTTTCGCGATTAAATTTTGTTCGCCTCTTCAAAAGAAAGTAAAGCGCTTTAATCGCGGCGAGTAGTGTGTAGCCTAGTCACTCTAAGCAAGTACTACTCAACAATAAGTGAGGCGCTTTTAGCCGAATCCTTCGGACAGCGTTTGTTGGTCATTTTTACGGTGTTATCGCCTTTTTATGTGGCGCTGCATGGATGTAGCTCATTAGACAATGCAGGAGCATATTGTCCGGAACAACCACATGACAAAGGCTCTGCCTTGTATAAATACCCAACATATCGCTGCAAAAACAATCTCGAAAGATCAACAGACCCTAATAAACTTAAAAAAAAAGTTAAGGTGTGATTAACAACCTTAACTTTTTTATGTGTTTTCTTTCATTTTACGCATTACGCGGATTCAACAAAATGCTCTTCAAGCAAATAGTGCTGACTACGCTATTTTCTGAGCCTGTATCTGGTTATCAAGGTATTCATCTAATGTACCTTGGAAATCAACTAACTTTTTCTCTTTAATATCAATAATACGCGTTGCTAATGACGAAACAAACTCACGGTCATGACTAACAAAAATTAATGTACCTTCAAAGTCTTTAAGTGCGTTATTTAAGGCATCAATCGCTTCAATATCCATGTGGTTAGTTGGTTCATCCATAATTAGAACGTTAACATCTGCCATCATCAACATGCCAAATAATAAGCGGTTCTTTTCACCACCAGAACAATTACGCGCCTTTTTATTCGCATCATCATCGGTAAATAACATACGTCCTAACATGCCACGAACACTTAAATCGTTATGACAAGGTCTACGCCATTGAGACATCCAATCCATTAACGTTAAGTCATTATCAAAAAATGAACCACTATCTTGCGGGCAATAACCTACAGAAGCATTTTCAGACCACTTAACAACGCCTTCATAGTTATCGAATTCATTCATTAAACAACGTAATAACGTGGTTTTACCCACACCGTTTTCGCCGATAATAGCTAATTTAGCACCAGCTTCTAGTAATAAGTCACCTTTAGTAAATAAGGTATCACCATCAAAACCATGTGTTAATCCTTCAAGCTCTAATGCTTGACGATGCATTTTTTTACCTGGAGCAAAAGCAATTTTTGGCGTAATACGACTTGAGGATTTAACATCATCAAGTTTAATTTTATCCATTTTTTTAGCACGAGAGCTGGCTTGTTTTGCTTTTGAAGCGTTAGCACCAAAACGGTTAACAAAGTCTTGTAGCTCTGCAATTTCTTCCGCTTTTTTAACGTTACCTGATAATAACTGTTCACGTAATAAAGCAGACTGCGCTAAGAAAAACTCGTAATTACCAGGGTAAATACGTAATTCTCCGTAATCAATATCAGCCATATGAGTACAAACAGAGTTAAGAAAATGTCTATCATGAGAAATGATGATCATAGTACATTTACGTTTGTTCAATTCGCCTTCTAACCAACTGATGGTATGAATATCCAAGTTGTTGGTAGGTTCATCAAGTAAAAGAATATCTGGGTTAGCAAATAAGGCTTGCGCAAGTAAAACACGTAGTTTCCAACCTGGCGCAACTTGTTGCATTGAACCGTAATGAAAAGACTCTTCAATACCTGCTTCTAAAAGAATCTCACCCGCACGACTTTCTGCGGTATAACCATCCATTTCAGCAAATTCACTTTCTAATTCACCCGCACGCATACCATCGGCTTCACTCATTTCTTCTTGCGCGTAAATAGCATCACGTTCTTGCTTTACTTTCCATAGCGGCATATCGCCCATGATCACGGTATCAATAACATTGAATGCTTCAAATGCGAACTGATCCTGACCCAAAGTACTTACTTTGTTACCAGTACTAACTGATACATTGCCTGAGCTAGGCACTAAATCACCACTAAGTATCTTCATAAATGTAGACTTGCCACAGCCATTTGCACCAATCAGACCGTAACGGTGACCGTTGCCAAATTTAGCCGAAATGTTTTCAAATAACGGCTCTGCGCCAAATTGCATTGTAATATTCGATGTTGTGATGATAAGCCTGTACTCCGAGCTAAAAAGTGTTCATGGATTTTTCAAGTCGCACATTATAGCTGAGTTGGCAGTTTAATGGTAATGATAATTAACTTTTCTGTACAAATAACAAACTAATTGGTGGAGGTAGGTTTCACGCGATTTTATTGTTATACATAGGCTTATCCTAACCTCTTAGACGGGAGAAAACACAACGAATTACGGTTTTAATGTAACCATCAAAACCGTAATTTGGGTTTGTTATATTCCTATGCAGCTAGTTTGAGTTTATTTATTTTTCTAGTTACAACCAAACCAATAACTATTAATATCCATCCCATCGAGCCAGCGCCACTCTTTTCAGATATCGGCGTAGTAACTTCAGGTACAACAACATTTCTTATCACAACTGTCGTTTCAATCAATGTTGATAACACTCCATCAGACACATTTAATGTTAATACTATCATTTGTTCACTCTCTACCTCTGGTGCTATAAATGAGAGCGTTGAGCTTGCTGTATCCGCAAGCGATATTAAAGGACCTGAAACTTGCGCCCATTCATAAGACAAAACAGCACTACCTGTTGCAACTGCCATAATATTTACAACATCACCTTCATTGAATGATTGTGGCTCTATAACTTCAATAACAGGTGGTGCATCAGCTTCAATCACTAACATGCCAGGGTCTTTTATTTGACCATTTGCTAAACCATCAGCATCATTACTACCACCGTCTTCAATTAATAACTGTAAACAATTATCACCAGCATTAATTCCTATAATGTATTGTTCAGATAGAGGCGCAGGACATAAACCATTAGTGTCTTTTGATGCCGACGCTATATTGTTGTTGACATCAATAACAAAATTAAACCACCCATCTGCAACTGTATATTTATAATACATAGCGTCAACTGGGATAGTCACCCCGTCCGCCAAAGGAATAACAACAGGAACCGAATCACCTATGTTGCTTAAACCTGATACATTAAAATTAACAATGGGGGAAACCAGTGCTATTTCATCAAGATTAATTCCTACGCTATTACCATCCAGTTGGGTTATATCATCAAGTGTTATACTGGCAAATTGAGTCGAAATTCCATTAACGGACTTAACTAAATCACCAATACTTAAAGTTAATTCACCTGATGTCTGTAATGGCGAATTTTTCTCCGCAATAGGTAAGTAAGAAGTATTAGCATCGTTATCTAAGAAGTCAGCAATACCATCATTATCACTATCACCATAACCTTCAGCGTTATCATCAATACCATCATCATCACTATCGCTATTTGAACTTAACACCTCAAATGATTCTTCAATCACAATTGAAATGTTTAAAGTAACGTCAAAACGCTCATTAGTATTAATTTCTTGAACAGATACCACAACCTCATACCTGCCAGAAGTTAAGAGTAGGGGGTCAAATTCAAATGTTAATATATTACTATCTAAAGCTAAATCGTCAAAAGCAACTTCGTCATACCATGTTACATTGTAAGTATCATTGTTATTGATATCTTTAATAGCTGCTGTAATTGTAACGGCCCCGCCTTCACGGTCAATTACACTAACCGTAAGACCACCTTGTTCAATAATTGTTTCAACGATAGGTGGAAAATTTTCTTCAAAAACAGTTACTACCAACACATTGTTACTTTTAACAACGGCATTTGTTGATGATAATAAACTTATTTCTATTTCCTCACCTGATATAACGGTTGTTGGTATATCAATGGTAAATTGCTTTTCAATGCTATCCCTCAATTCAACGGTATATTCATTATCATCACCAGAGATTTCATAACGGATGCTTACAGGGTAAATTGCCGCATTACCTGATAATTTAACAATGGCATTTGCCTGTCCGCCAGGTTCAACCACAGTGTTACCACTAATAGTAACTAAAGGTAATATATGAATAACGACTTCAGCGCTAACACTATTTCCCGCACTGTCTGTAGCGCTTACTGTAACGTTATGGATACCAGAGGATAATAGCGTTTCGCCCTCTAACGTTGCTAAAATCAAACCATCAGCATAATCCGTGGCATAAATTGTGATATGTTCCGTAATATTGGTTTTTGTAGCTGTAGCTTCAACTATAATTAAATCAATATCATTAAATACAGGGGGACTACTATCAATTACTGTTACTTCTTGTTGCGCTGTTGAACTTATTCCTGTCGAGTCGGTAACGGTCCAAGTGATCACATGACTGCCCAATGTTAAGGGCCCGCTATAGCTCGAAGTAAATACAAAAGAAGGATCATCTGTCGCAGAAGGGATAACTAATGTTATTGATGTAGTTACGCCTGTAGCTTCTATTGTTAGTGGCGCTATAACATCAAGCATACCATTACCGTCATCATCCGTATCAGCATTATCACCAATGTTATCGCCGTCAGTGTCTACACTTTCAGTTGGATCATAGGGGAAATCATCCGCGCTATCTTCAATACCATCACCATCAGTATCAGATGAGTCAACCACTGTAATTGTCAGAGTTAAAGCTGCGCTCAATTCTCCACTTGAAGACCTTATAGTGACAAGGTAGGTATTATCTTGATTCGCATCCGTTGGTGTTTCAAAGTCAGGTGGTGCACTAAAGCTTAAATGACCAAATTCGTCAATGCTAAAATCGTCCGCATCATCATCTAATAACATAAAACTTAAATTATCACCGTCCTTATATAAGGTCTGTCTCTTATACACATCTGACGCTGCCGACGAAGAGGATAGTGTAG
>CAJXRC010000056.1 GCA_913058405.1 uncultured Colwellia sp.
TCATTTGATTTAGAATGACTAGACCTAAACAAATTCGCCTTGTTATTGAACATCTGACATAGCTCTGAGTTGGGAAGAAATTTAATCAAATTGGTATAACTTAGAAAATACTAGCATGACTCCCCAACAAAAATCTGCTCGATCTTCGAAGCCCTTGCTCCAATAGTCTCGATCATCGATAAGTATTCTGTAGGTTTGTTTGATTGGTATTTACAGATTCATTAAAAATTTTCCAAAAAAAAGTCCAACACTTAGTTGGACTTTATTATTAAGAAATTACCTTCTCCTTATTAGATAAGGAGGGTTAAAGCTATCCTTTAAAGAAAAGGGTTCACTTTAATAATCGTTTCAACACGATCTGGACCGGTAGAGATAATATCTACTGGTATGCCGGTAATGTCTTCAATTCGCTTGATATAAGCAAGTGCATTTTCAGGTAAAGCATCAACTGATGTTGCACCAACAGTGCATTCAGTCCAACCTGGCATTTCTTCATATACAGGCGTGATTTTTTCATAACCTTCAGCAGCCGTAGGCGGTACAGTGATAATATCACCGGCTTCAGTTTTGTAACCTGTACAGATTTTTAATGTTTCTAAGCCATCTAGTACATCAAGTTTAGTTAAACAGAAACCTGTTACACTATTTACTTGAATTGCACGATGCATTGCAACAGCATCAAACCAACCACAACGACGTTCACGACCTGTAGTTGCACCAAATTCGTGACCTACAGTACCTAAATGATTACCAACTTCATCATCCAATTCCGTAGGGAAAGGACCTGAACCAACACGTGTAGTGTAAGCTTTGGTAATACCTAAAATGTAATCTAGGTGACGAGGACCAACACCACAACCTGTAGCAACACCACCAGCAGTAGTATTTGACGAGGTTACGTATGGGTAAGTTCCATGGTCGATATCAAGTAAAGTACCTTGAGCGCCTTCAAACATAATAGACTCACCTGCGATGCGGGCTTGATCTAATATTTCTGAGATATCAGCGGTCATTTTCTTAATGACATCAGCAACTGCTAGTGCGTCAGCAAGTACTTCTTCATAGTTCACTGGCTCAACTTTATAGTAGTTAACCAATGAGAAGTTATGATATTCAACAATTTCTTTTAATTTAGCCGCAAATGTTTCTGCGCAGAATAAATCACCAACGCGTAAACCACGTCGTGCAACTTTATCTTCATATGCAGGGCCAATTCCACGTCCTGTAGTACCAATAGCTTTATTACCACGCGCAATTTCACGTGCAGCATCTAAAGCATTATGATAAGGAAGAATTAGTGGACATGCGTCACTAATGAGTAAGCGTTCACGTACTGGAACACCCTTAGCTTCTAACATGGTAATTTCTGTCATCAAAGCTTTAGGACATAAAACTACACCATTACCAATTAGACATTTTACGTTATCACGTAATACGCCAGATGGAATAAGATGTAACACGGTTTTTTCACCGTTGATCACTAAAGTATGACCAGCATTGTGGCCACCTTGATAACGAACTACATATTTAGCTTTATCGGTTAGTAAGTCTACGATCTTACCTTTACCTTCGTCACCCCATTGAGTGCCGAGAACAACTACATTTTTGCCCATGCTTTACTATTTCATAAGAAAATTAGGCGAAGATTTTACCAAAAAAGTATTTATAGTCCAAGTTAAAAAGCAGCTTTTAAGCTAATTTCTTTAATGAGTTTAAAATAACCAATTAAGTTAGTGACTTAGCAATAAATTATTCATACCCCCACGGAGTAACTGGTGTGCTGATCGGCTTTGATAAATCAAAATCCACCCTAAACTCTCTACCCTGACGAATTAAACGATAGGTAAATTTTTCTGGGTATATATACATTTGCCAAGTATTACCCACTGATTGCGGTATGCCTTGATCAACAAAGAGCTCCTTGGAGTATTGATCTGCTGGGAAAGATTGCATTTCAGCCCAACCAGCATCATTGGTGTGTCCGCCATACATAGTTGACTTATCATTGCTTCCATCTTTTTGTCGATGGTCGTGCTTTAGTGATAAACCTGAACCAGTTTTAGTAATAATCCAGGTACGCGATGAATCATTACCTACATGGAAAGGTACTTGTAATTGACTATCAGTACACTTTCTTACATGCATGATTAGTTTTTTATTAGCGAAACTCCCCCCAGCTGCGTTATCAACGGTAACCTTACCCTCGTAAGACTTACCACAATGCTTACTTATGCTGTTAAAAAAGTCATCTTGGGTCTTTATTGATACCAATGGTGCTTCAGCCGCCAGTGATGTTGCTGCCATTGGTAATGATGCTAACACTGCAATTACATATTTTGTTATTTTCATATATCTACCTTTCTTAAGTTTATCCATCAATGATTAACAACACTTACAAAAGTATCGCAAGGCCTTGTAACTATCGAGTTCCTTTTTATCAATATATCAGAGTTCAGCATGAACATTTGTTTCATAGTGTTCATTTTTAAATGGTTCCTCACTCACATTACCGACATACCGACATAATTTAGACATAAAAAAGCCAGCAAATATGCTGGCTAGTTTCAGTATTCAATGATTACTATTTGTTAGTGTCACTACCGTCTTTTAAAAAACGGAAGAATTCGCTATCAGGTTTAACCACCATGATATCATTTTTACTGCTAAAGCTGTTTTCATAAGCCTCAAGACTACGATAAAAACTGTAGAAATCTGCATCTTTACTGTAAGCATCTGCATAGACTTTTGCTGCCAGTGCATCACCTTCACCACGAACGGTAAAAGCGTTCTTTTGTGCTTCTGCTAACATTACTGTCACTTTAGCATCAATAGTCGCGCGGATAATCTCTGCTTGCTCTTGACCTTGTGATCTATGTTCTTTAGCAACGGCAGTTCGCTCAGCACGCATACGCTCATAAATAGACTGACTAATCTCTGTCGGTAAGTTAATGGCTTTAATACGGACATCAACAACTTCGATACCAAGATCTTCACGACTACTTGCAGCACTTTCGAGCGCTTTACTCATTATCGCATCACGATCACCTGAAACGATTTCTTTAATGGTGCGGTTACCAAACTCTGTACGCAAACCGTTATTCACTTTTTGCTTTAATAATGCACGAGCATTATCTACAGAACCTGAAGTACGGAGGTAATAAGTAGAGAAATCAACAATGCGCCATTTCACAAATGAATCGACCATTAAATCTTTTTTCTCTGAAGTAACAAAACGATCTGCTGGCTCATCCAATGTTTGAATACGCGCATCTAATTTACGTACTGTCTCAATAAATGGAATTTTGAAATGTAAACCTGGAGCATACACCTTCATTTCATCAGTCGCACTATCACGTTTAATTTTTGAAAATTGGAATACGATGCCACGTTGACCTTCGTAAATAACAAAAACTGACGATACCGCTAAAATAAGTAGTAGTGAGATTATAGCAATGGAAAAATTCTTCATTTCTTAGTTGCTCCCATTGTTAAATCTATCAGCGCGACCTGATGATGAAGTAGGTGATGTATTTACATTAGGCTCATTTACCGGTGCATAAGTAGATTTACCACTGCGATTACTGGTATTTTGTTGCTGAATAATCTTATCTAAAGGTAAGTACATCATATTATTACCACCCTCAACATCAACCATTACCTTACTTACATTGCCATAGACTTTTTCCATGGTAGCAATATATAAACGTTCACGTGTTACTTTTGGCGCTGCTTGATATTCTGGTAAAATTTTCTCAAAACGAGCAACCTCACCTTGTGCATCTAGTACTATACGACTTTTATAAGCGAG
Source organism: uncultured Colwellia sp. (assembly GCA_913058405.1). Classification (GTDB taxonomy): domain Bacteria; phylum Pseudomonadota; class Gammaproteobacteria; order Enterobacterales; family Alteromonadaceae; genus Colwellia. Next base: position 3,809 of record CAJXRC010000056.1, read on the forward strand.
AGCTTCTTGTTCCATACGCTTAACACTACCACGAGCACGTGGCTCAATACCTCGAGCATAAGCTTCTGCTTCACGTAAGAAACGGACTTCATCTTCTTGTGCTGAAATCGCATCATCAAAAGCATCTTTCACTTCATTTGGTGGACGAGCGTCCTTAAAGTTAACATCCACAATAATTAAACCTAGGTTATAAGGTGCGATTATTTTATCTAACTCTTCCCAAACAGACTGACGAATAGATTCACGACCACTGGTCAAAATATCATCCATTTTAGCATGACCGACAACATATCGAAGTGCACTATCAAGTGATTGATTTAAGCTATCATCGGCGTTAGTAACACTAAATATATAATTGCGAGCATCAACGACACGATACTGAATTTGCATTTCAACACTTACTACATTTTCATCTCTGGTTAACATAAAACCAGATGATGGCATTTCACGCGTACTTTGCATATCAACAGGAATAATGCGGTCAACAAATGTCCACTTCCAGTTAATACCTGGCTCAACAGTACCAGCATACTCTCCAAATCTTAGGACAATACCTTGCTCGGCTTCTTTAATGGTATAAAAACCACTAAATGCATAAACAACGGATGCAACAATAAGTAAAATGGATATACCAATACTAGAAAAACTTTTACCTGAACCAGATCCACCTTTAGTGGTTTTTCCACCAAAGATTCCGGTAACTTTTTTACCAAGATCATTCATAAGTTCGTCTAGATCTGGTGGACCTTGGTTCTTGCCACCTTTATTTTTCCAGGGGTCTTTATCATTATTCCCCGGTTCGTTCCAAGCCATATTGTTCTCCACAAAAATCGGCGAAAGTAAATGTTCGCCACTACAATTAAAATTTAGTTATATTAATGTTCAATATAATCGACTAGCTCACTATACTTAGTAGAAATTAACCTTTCCCACTCACGTGATGGCAAATTAACCTCTAGGTGACAGTGACCTTGTTCATCAAAAGTCTCGCTAGTAACGCAATCTAACTTGTAAAGCTCACCACGTAATTTTCCAGCACTTGGCGGTATAATTAATTGGTGATTTACTACTTTAATATCTAAGCGCTCAGCAAGCGCTGTAAATAACAATTCAGTACCTATGTTGGCCTGTGCCGACAGCCAAACACGAATTGGCATGCCTTGATCATCTCTATCTATTCGCGGTTCAATATCATCTAAATTATCAATTTTGTTACAGATAATGAGCTGAGGTACATCGCTCGCACCTATTTCTTTAAGCACATATTCAACTTGCTCAATGTTATCACTACGTCTGTCGTCAGAAATATCAACCACATGCAATAATAGTTCAGCTTCACGAGTTTCAGTCAATGTTGCTTTAAAAGCAGCAACTAAATCGTGCGGTAAATGACGAATGAAACCAACCGTATCAGCTAAGATTACACGGCCTACACCGGACAAATCAATTTTTCTTAATGTTGGATCTAAAGTCGCAAACAACTGATCCGCTGCATACACGTCTGCTTGAGTTAATGTATTAAACAGCGTTGATTTACCTGCATTGGTATAACCAACTAAAGATAAGGTTGGCAACTCTGCTCGAGTTCTCGCTCTTCGTCCTTGTTGTCTTTGTACTTCAACTTTACCTAAACGTTTACGAATATTAACCATACGTTCACGTAATAAACGTCTATCTGTTTCAAGCTGAGTTTCACCTGGCCCACGAAGGCCGATGCCACCCTTTTGTCTTTCTAAGTGAGTCCAACCTCGAATCAGCCGGCTACTCATATGACGCAATTGTGCTAATTCAACTTGCAGTTTACCCTCATGAGTTCGAGCGCGTTGTGCGAAAATATCAAGAATTAAGGTTGTGCGATCAACCACTCGACATTCACATAATGCTTCAATATTCTTTTCTTGAGAAGGCGTTAAACTATGATTAAACAGAACAACATTAGCATCAACTAAGTGCACAGCTTCACGAATTTCTTCTGCTTTACCTGAGCCGACAAAAAAACGGGGGTGAGGAGTATTTCGTTTACCGGTCACAACGGTTAACGCTTGTACGCCAGCAGAAGACACTAACATTTTAAATTCGCTTAGGTCTTCTCTACTGCTTTCATCTGGAAAGTCTAAATGGACAAGTACGGCTTGTTCACCCGCTTGATAACGTTCAAACAATAGCGTTAAACCCTAGTACCATGATTAATCGTTCTCAAAAAAAGATAAAAAGCATTAAGCATCCGACGATTGATCGTCCGGGCTAGGTACTGGTGCGGTATTAACTGCACGAGAAGGTACAACAGTAGATATAGCGTGCTTATATACCATCTGACTAACCGTATTTTTAAGGAGAATAACAAACTGATCGAAAGATTCTACTTGTCCTTGTAACTTAATACCGTTAACTAAATATATTGCAACTGGAATGCGATCGCGACGTAACGCATTTAAAAATGGGTCTTGCAAAGACTGCCCTTTTGCCATTATATGGTCCCTTTTATTATTATTAAACATTACTGGTAAACTTAAAACTCAGTAATAAAGTATCTGAAAAACTTGCTATGAAAACAACACAACAAAATGTTATATAAAATAGCTAACAAATTAATTATACATCAATTTTCAACTATTGCTTTATATTTGCTCGCCCTTTACTGCTTTGCGTCAAGCAGTGATAAAACTTGTGATAAGTTGGTTTTATCATCCGTTGTCAGCCAATGTAAATCGGGCCAATTCCTTAACCAAGTTAACTGTCTTTTAGCTAATTGTCTGGTTGCACAAACGCCACGGAAAATCATCTCATCGTGGTCAAATTCACCCTCAAGGTGTTGCCACATTTGTCGGTAGCCTACACAGCGAATAGAGGGTAAATCTTGGTGTAAATCACCTCGTGATTTTAACTTAATCACTTCCTGCTCGAATCCCATATCAATCATTTGCTGATAGCGTAATGCAATTCGTTCATGCAGTGTGCTGCGCTCTTTAGGAGTTATTGCTAATTGTAGAACATCGCCAGCGAGCTTAGCACCTTTTATTTGAGTCAATTGTGTCAAAGTGTTACTCGTCAACCGGTACACTTCTAACGCTCGCGTTAGACGTTGTGGGTCATTCGGGTGTATTCGCTCTGCTGACACAGGATCTATTTCAGCCAGCTGGTCGTGCATCGCTTTCCAGCCCTTTTCCAACGCTTCAGCTTCGATTGCTTGGCGTATTTCTGGGTTGGCTGTCGGTAGAGGGGAAATTCCCTCAATTAAACTTTTGAAATACATCATCGTTCCACCGACCAACAATGGAATACGGTTATTAGCTCTAATTTCAGCAATTTGAGCAAGTGCATCATGACAAAAATCGGCCGCTGAATAACTTTCACTCGCATCACGCAAGTCGATAAGTCGATGAGGGTATTGCGCCAATTCCTGTTTTGTCGGTTTCGCGGTACCAATATCCATATCGCGGTAAATCAGTGCCGAGTCAACACTAACAATATCGCAAGGTAATGCGTCTTTGAGTGCCATTGCCAAAGCGGTTTTCCCCGATGCCGTTGGCCCCATTAAACAAATAACAGGTGGCTGATTTAATTCTGTGATGCTTTGAACTGACACGAATACATAACTCTTAATTGAGAATTGCTAAAATAACGTCTTAATATGTGATGTGAGGTCAAGAGGGATAGAATTCAAGAGTAATTGTTGACTAAGTTGTTCATGAAACAGTTTTTTCGATAATTTGAGTAAAATATCAGCTTGTGACTCATCATACTGGACCAAAACCATCGCTAAACCAATACTTTGATACAAGTCAGATTCGCAGATTAGCTGATCTTGGCTAAGACTTAACTTGCTGATCAGCTCATCAACAACGACGATAAACGCACTACTTACATCTTGCTCGCGTAATAATGCAGGAAATTGCCTAATTTGTATTTTGCTTTTACTTTGTTCAACAAACACTATACCCGCAGTTGCGAACATTTCCTGTTCGGCTAAGGCAAAGCTTAACTGTTGCTCAGAGAGAGTTAAAATAACTGGCAGTAACAATGGTTGGCTGACCAAGCATTCAATCGTTTGGTCTGATTGATCATTTTTATGTTGCCAACTTTGTTCAACAAGTTTCCCGTAAGTACTTTTCGCTAAGTTAAATAATGATAAGACTCTAACACCACTTTCAGCTTTATACAGTGCATAGCCTGGTTGATGTACACTTAAAAAATCACTCTGTGCAGTCGAGCTTTGTGTGCTCATCATCTCATGTGCTTGATTTTGACGAGAGCCACTAATGTGTTGAACTTGAGATAAAGCTCCCTCATGAGGAGTCATTAATGCTTGATAATTCGCTGATGCAATGGGAGACGTTTTATTCGCTTTTTCTTGTTGACCGTAACCGCTATAACTCGATTGATGAGAACTAGCATCATTCACATGTTGTAAGGGTTTAATATAATCGGGACTTGGGTAATTTACCTTACCAGCAGTTGATGAATGGCTATTTGGTCTTTCATTTGTACCTGATGAGGAATAAGACTGTTCAGGTGCTAAAGCAAGATCATTATCAGCAGGGGTAAACAGTTCTTGGTCCGTTAAAGCTGACGTCAACGCTTTATGACAAACAGAATAAATAAAATCATGAACATAACGACTTTGATGAAAACGCACTTCATGCTTTGCCGGGTGAACATTTACATCGACTTCTCGGTGGTCAAGCTCTAAGAATAGTACAAAGGCAGGATAAGTATCAGCTGGTAATAAATCGGCATATGCTTGGCGAATAGCATGATTAATTAACTTATCACGCATCATCCTGCCATTGACATAGCTATAAGACAGGTCATTTTGGCCACGAGAAAAACTAGGTTTTGCTAACCAACCAGAGAGCGTCATATTATCATGCGGACAATCGACTTCAACGGCATGTTCAATAAATTTTGGTCCACAAACCATAGCAACACGTTTAACACATTGTGCATGCGTACTCGCCATACGATATTGACGAACAGTATTACCGTTGTGCGTTAAGGTAAAGCTAACGTCAAAATGAGCGAGTGCGATCCGGCGTACCACTTCATCAATATGATTAAATTCTGTTTTCTCAGTACGTAAAAACTTACGTCTAGCTGGTGTATTGAAGAATAAATCCAATACTTCAATACTGGTACCGTCGGGATGGGCAGCAGGTTTTATATTAACTGACATATCCCGCCCTTCAGCTATAGCTTGCCAAGCGGTAGCTTGAGATTGCGGCTTAGATGTTAATGTTAACCGCGCAACTGAACTAATACTGGCTAAGGCTTCACCACGAAAACCTAAGCTACCAATAGCTTCTAAGTCATTCAGGTTTTTAATTTTACTGGTTGCATGACGACTTAATGCCAACGTTAATTCGTCTTTAACTATGCCATGGCCGTTGTCAGTGATTTTTATTTTCTTAATGCCACCTTTATCAACATCAATATGAATTGATGTTGCACCTGCGTCTAAACTGTTTTCAATCAGCTCTTTAATAACGGAGGCGGGGCGTTCAACCACTTCACCTGCAGCAATTTGGTTAGCCAAACGTGCAGGTAATATAGCAATAGTCATAAGGAGTTATCCGGTACGGGGAATTTTTAACGTTTGACCAATTCTTAATGAATTAGATTTTAATTTATTAATAGATTTAAGTTTACTCATAGAGATATTGTAACGTTTGGCTAGTACAGATAGTGACTCACCACTGCGTACCTTATGCTTTTTATATCCCACCGATGCAAAATAAGATCCGGTTAAAGGGTGTGCTAAAAAGTGATTTTTGATACCTGCATGAATTGCATTGGCTAAACGCTGTTGGTGTTTAGACCACGTCAGGTTTTTTTCTTCTTTATGATTAGAAATAAAGCCCGTCTCAACCAATATAGAAGGTATATCTGAGGATTTAAGCACGGCAAAGTTACCATTTTGTGGTGTTTTCTTATGCATTTTAGTGATTTTTTTCAGCTCTTTAATAACATTATTAGCTACACCAAAACTGACACCAAGAGAGTGCTCTTTGCTCATATCTGCTAATGCTAATGCTAGGTGGCTATCTGAAGTGTTTTTAATTACCCCGCCGCCGCCGCCAAGTAACTCTGATTTTTTCTCTCTATTGACCAACCAGCGGGATAACTCTGATTCTGCTCGACTTTTAGTTACTACCCAAACCGAGGCTCCACTTGGACCTGGAGTATGAAAAGCATCCGCATGTATTGAGACTAAAAAGTCGACATGTTTGTCTCTTGCCAAGCTAGTACGACGATTTAAATTAACATAGTAATCGCCACTGCGGATCATCACCGCTTTCATGCCTCTTTCTTTATTGATAACTTTTTGTAGTTTTTTGGCTATAGCTAAAGTCACTCTTTTTTCATAGGTACCTTTACCACCGATAGAGCCGGGATCTTCACCACCATGGCCCGCATCAATACCAATAATGATATCTCCAACACTTTGTTTTGGTTTGGAAACATTCTTTTTACTACGACTCTTATCATATAAGTCAATCACTAACCGATGGCCGTACTGTCCTGCAGGGGCTAGCGGGAAAACGGTAAGCTGATAAGACTTAGTTAATTCTAATACTAAGCGGGTCTTGCCCTTATTGATGCTTGAACGAAAAAGCTTCACTCGGGGATCGTTAACGGCAAGATTTTTTAATGCTACGGTATTCTTAGTATTGGTAAAATCAATCACCAATCGATTGGGTTTACTGAGGGTAAAGAATTTATAATCTGGCTTTTGTTTTACATCAAAAACAATACGGGTATTTTCTGGCGCTGGCCACACACGAATGCCATCAATACTATTGGCGGCATAGGTATTCACTGAAAGTAAACTTAATATAGCAACACATAGCAAACTTAGCGCACGTGACCTTGCTATTGATAGGAGAATTCTCCGATACATCCAACTAACCCCAATTTTTTATAACTTTATAATTCGTGCAAGCGCTGTCAACACATGTTCGCCATGAGGAGTTTCAGCTTGCAGCTTGATGACTCTTTGTTCATCTTGATAAGCTATATTAATGATTAAATCTGCTTTAGCCAATAGCCCAGTTCCTTTTTCTGGCCATTCAATAAAACAACAACAGTCATTATTAAAATAATCTCGAATACCCATATATTCTAATTCTTCAGCATCGGCAAGGCGGTATAAATCAAAATGGAAAACTCGCCACTCACCCAGCTCATAAGGTTCAACCAGCGTATAAGTTGGGCTTTTTACATTACCTACATGCCCCATACCTCGAACAAAACCTCGAGAAAGGGTCGTTTTTCCTGCGCCTAAATCACCGTTAAGATAGACCACTAAGGCTTGCTGAACTGCAGCATTTTTAACGACTGTTGCCAATCCTGAACCAATGGCTATGGTGGCAGTTTCATCCGCTAAAAAATATTCTAATTGCTTCATTTTACTTTTCTATGTTTATTGCGATTACTATTATGACGTTAATGATTTGGCACCTTACCATTGAGCAATTGCTGTAACGGTATGAACAAATCACTTGCTAACAAGCCACGCTGACCATTCTTATTGGCTATAATATCAGCTGAAGCACCATGAATATATGCCGCTAGGCATGTTGAGTAAAAATTATTATCACTTTGCATCACCAAAGCACTAATAATTCCACTTAATACATCACCCATACCACCCGATGCCATTCCTGCATTTCCTGAATTATTGATAACAACTTGCTCACCATCTGAAATTAAAGTACCGGCCCCTTTAAGTAAGCAAATACCACCATATTGTTTAGCAATAGCGCGTACTGCCAAAAAGCGATCTGCCTCAATACTTGCCACATCACAGTGTAATAGAGCCGCAGCTTCTTTAGGGTGTGGTGTTAATATCCAGTGATTACATTGCGCTTTAGTTTTACTCAATAATAGTAAAGCATCGGCATCAATCACTATGGTTTTATTCTGTGATTGACCAGTTTTACATATTAATTCAAATAACTGTTTGGCTTCATCACTTTGCCCTAATCCCGGACCAATAAGATATGTGTTTGCTTTACACAGTTGATTTGAATTTTCTAATAAAGCACTCGTTGCTGGTGCTAACATCAGTTCAGGCCTACCGCTTAGAATATGCATTTGATTATTCTTATGACTACTCACAGCAACCAAACCTGCTCCACAGCGTAAAGCTGATTCGCTGGCAAGACGAATTGCCCCTGGCATTGTGCTGCAACCACCGACAGTCAACAGTAAACCACTATTCCCTTTATGGCTGGTAGGTAATCGCTTAGGTAGGTTCAAGGGCCATTTATATTGGGCGTAGTAAGTATTTGTTTTCACTTGACTCAAAAAATCACTATTCATGTCCAGAGGCGCCAAGCAAAGCTCGCCGACAAAGTTAGCTGCCTGACCCGTTAACAAACCTAGTTTATAAACAATAAAAGTTAACGTCACATCAGCAATGATGGCTTGTTCTTCAATGTTATCCCCATGAACATTACCTGTTGTTGCACAAAGCCCAGAAGGTACGTCGATACTAATTACCTTGGCTTTTTGATGATTAATACTGGTGACAAACTCTTGCAGTCGCGGTGTTAGTTGACCGGTAAAACCAATGCCAAATAAGGCATCAACAATTACCTCTCCAGAAAAATTATTGATGATGGCCAAGCTCACAGCACTTTTATTTACTGCATCCTCAACGAGTAGTGATACTCCTGCAAAGATCATTTCTTGATAAGCCGATAAAGCATCACCTTTTAACTGACTGACATCACAAGTAAGTAAAACACTGACCATTATCTTTGCCTGATGTGCTAATTTTGCAACGACAAAACCATCACCACCATTATTTCCTTTACCACACACTATTAATATATGCTTAGCATTAGGCCAGCTATGCGATAACTGTGTAAAAATGGCAGCACCTGCGCTATGCATAAGTTCATACAATGCTATGCCTTGACTTCGCGCAACATTCGCTTCATTTTTCAAGACCTGATTGGCAGTATACACAGGCGTCACTGGTGGCTTTTGTGATAAACTTAACGATAATTTCATGGTGATACCAATTTGACTAAGTTTGTTCCTACTTTGAGCTTGTCAGCGGTTTGAGAACAAATTGAATTTTTTACATTATAGTTATTCTATATGAAATAAATTCACTGCGGTTATCGAATCGCTGACAAACTCCCGAAGGGCGAGTACCTAATAAAAGGTAAAGGCTTACATGCTACGTTATTGATTTTGATAAGGGAATACCATTCTCTTCAATCAATGCATTGCCTCTAAGCCTTTTAACTCTTGCTAAGTTGGAAGAAGCTTAATCAAAATGGTATTAATTTAACCTCAATCAATGGTTCAAAAAACGAGCTGAAACTGACTTTATTTTATGACAATGTCTATAACTAACTATCAAGAATTAGCAGAAAAAATCAAGTGCTGGAGTAAAGAATTAGGCTTTTCTGACATAGGCATCAGTGATATTGACTTATCCGCTCATGAAAGTGCACTAGAGCGTTGGTTGGCAAATGGCTACCACGGCAACATGGATTACATGGAGCGCCATGGTTTAATGCGTGCTCGACCAGCAGAATTAGTGCCTGGTACCATTAGGGTAATTAGTGTTCGTTTAGATTATCTGCCACAAAATGCTAAATTTGCCGGTATTTTAAAAGATAAAAACAAAGCCTATATTAGTCGATATGCGCTCGGACGCGACTATCATAAATTAATGCGTAAACGCTTACAGCAATTAGGGAAAAAAATAGCAGAACATTGTAGTGACTTTAATTGTCGACCCTTCGTTGATTCAGCACCTGTAATGGAAAGGCCTTTGGCAGAAAAAGCTGGATTGGGCTGGGCTGGTAAGCATACCTTATTAATCAATAAAACAGCTGGATCTTGGTTTTTCTTAGGTGAGCTCTTTGTGGATATTCCCTTGCCTGTTAGTCGGAATGAATATAGTGAAAATGCTATTAAGGCCATTGAAACACAGACTAAAACGAATGATTGTGGTACGTGTGTCGCTTGTATTAAAATTTGCCCAACTAAAGCGATAGTAGAACCCTACACAGTTGATGCTAGGCGATGTATTTCTTATTTCACCATTGAATCACCTGACGCTATACCTGAAGAGTTACGCCCTTTAATGGGTAATCGTATTTATGGCTGTGATGATTGCCAATTAATTTGTCCTTGGAATAAATATGCAAAACTTAGTCTTGCTGATGATTTTCAAGCCAGGAATAATTTAGATGACATCAGTTTATTAGCGTTATTCGCCTGGTCAGAAGAACACTTCCTCAATACCTTACAAGGCTCCCCTATAAGGCGTATTGGTTTTCAAAGTTGGCTACGAAATATTGCGGTAGCATTAGGTAATGCACCTTATAGTGATCTTATTGTGACGGCATTAACCGAAAGATTACCTGAAGCAAGTGACCTCGTTATTGAGCATATTAACTGGGCTCTAGAACAACAAAACAATAAAAAATTGCTTTCTGAGGAAGTTGCAGCGTCGCAAGCTAAAAACCATAGATTAACACTACGTTTAATACGCTCTGTTGAGAAAGGGCTTACTAGAGATGCCTAACCACACGATGGGAATAAGCGTGGTTAGACTAATTGAATTAATTGGCTTTTAGCTTATTAAGTATATCAATATCTGCTTTGACTTCATCTAACTGGTGCTGGAGACCTAATAATTTTTTAATCGCTTCATTTTTTTCAGCGCTTACTTTTTTCTCTCTCGCTTTACTATCCGCTAGTTGTTGTTGAGTTTTTGTAAGGGTAGTCATCAAATTAGCAATATCGGTATTTTGAGCAAATTTTTGATCATCTCTCGCATTAACAAAGTCTTCATCTGCTGAATTTAATAGCTCTCTGGATTTGAAGCTAAAATAGTCAACGACCAATCGACCAAGGCAAATCAAGCAGGTTAGTAGAAAAACGACAAAATACTGATTCTTTTCAAGCGATGTCAAAGAGGTAGTAATTTTCATCAAAAAGTCTCCTTGAGCATTGATAAAGTAACCAAATAGTTGATTATGCCAGACAAACCAAGTGAGAATATAGATTAAAATAAAGCTGGGTGCGGGGTTTTGGTTTTCAGTAAAAGAGAGTATTGATTTGAGTGTTTTCTTATTAATCACGAAAAGTCCTTTATTACATTCCTGAATTTAAAATTAGCATAAAGTGATAGCAGTATATTAACTTATCATATCCTTAGCTATTTGATTCCTTTTTGATTTTCTTCTTGTCGTTGTTTACATAAACTCACAACACTCAGCTTTTCTTCGTCCGAATAAGCTCGCCAAGAAGTAATTTCATCAATATGACGAAAACAACCAAGACAAACATCATCGTCATCTAAGCAGCAGTTACGCACACATGGGCTTTCAGTTAATTGTGTTTGATTATTATTATTACGATTACTCAAAATATTCCTTATAAACTTAAGCTAAGCGATCGCAGCTGCATGCTGACTGATTTCGTCAACTGCCTGTTGAGTTTTGCTTAATAAAACCATTTGTAATTTTTCACAGCTATCTAACCCTTGAGTAGTGAGTAATGTATGCCATTCTTGGCATAGGTGTAGTAAGTTTTCGGCCGCAAGTATCCGGGCATTTACCAACAATACTTGGATAACATCATCAGCTTTTTTACCGTCGTGAATCATAACAGCTTGGCTCAACTCCTTCACAAGCAATATGTTTTCAGCTGTATACTCATCAAGCATAAAAATAGCTAATTCAGCAGAGCCTTGATGTTTTAAATACCGCTCAAAGTTAAAGCTATATTCCTCATTTGTAGATGTTATTGCAAGTTGCTCTTCTGGCAAAGTATCAATATCAACAATACTGCAGGTAACTTGCGGCGCTTTTTCTTCAATAATTAAGTTTTCACAACCTTGCTCTTTTATCCAAGGCTGTAATGCCGTGACTAATTCACTGACCGTGCTTTTAGCATTCAGCTCCCCAAGTATCCAGTGAGAGCAATATTCTGGTTTAGTGCTTGAATCTATAGCATCTGACAAACTAAACACACCGCGAGTTAGAAGTACTCTAGTAGAAGAGATTTCTTCCTTATCAACCTTAAACCCTGTGAATGGCTGACAATCTACCTCTGTTATTAAGATAGTAAAGCGACCACTTTGCCAATATTGCTGTAACCTCAATCCACTACTAACAAACGTGACTTGTAACCCCATACCTTGCAATAATTGCTGTAAGCGTTGATATTTTTCAGGTGCTTTCACTGCCATTAATACTTCAATCGGCATAACAAGATACTTAGCAGATAATTTTGCACAGTCTTTTTGAATATCGACTTCCCTCCCCGGTAATGAAAGCACTGGAAAATGGTGTTCTTGTTGATTATTGCTAATGGCTAACGGTAAAGTGAAACTGAAATCATAAGACTTCTCGGTTAACTTGGCGCTAACATCATCGCCATGTTGAAGCTTTATTAAAGTATTAAAATAGTCACCAAGCTCGCTATGGTCGAGACTACTATCACTAAAAGCTTGCAGCGCATGTGGCAGTTGTACTGCATTCTCTCCACCTTCTACTCGACCAGTAAAGCTTATTGTTTGTTGCCCTTTATTTTTATCAACTAACTGCAGCTTTAGCGCTAACTTCTTATCTTTTTGTTGAGAGAGTAAAAGGCCGACAAAAGCAGCAAACATTTCACAAAATAATTCAACATCCAGATTTACCTCAGGAAGAATTTTTTCATCAATAGTAACTGAGATAGTATTTTTACAGAGAAGTAATTCGCTGCGTAAATTCAGCATGATAGCCTGTATTTGGGCAATGAAGTTCTCATCACTTAATTTCAATAAGGCTGCACTATTCTGTAAATAGCGATAATTACTGGTTCGTTTTAATTTTCTTACTAAGTATCGACCTTCAAGGTGAGCCTGATACAAGTAATTTGTTGCTTCACCCACATCTATTTTATTATTAGTTTCTTGTATAGCAATATTGCTTAATAACACTAATTGTTTGAGAGCGGCTAGATGTAGGGATTCGCATTCTTGTTGCTCAAGTCGTAACTGTGATGTGGTCTTTACTGATGTTTTAAGCTTAACTATTTTCTCTTCAAGTTTATAGTTTTTATCAATAAGTGCTAAATACTCTGCTTTACTGGAATTTATGAGCTGTATTTTTCTTATTAAATGCTCAGATTCAGCATTATAAAGGGTATGCTTATATGACGGAGAGACACTATCATTTTCATCAACTATTAATACGCTAGGCTCATCTGCTATGACACGACTGATACTATCTACATTAAATTGACTGATCGCTTTTATTTTTCTTCGGGCTAACCAAAGTAACCCACCAACGCATATGAGTAGAGTCGCAGATGAAATACCGACCCATTTAGGTATTTTTGTGAACAAAACAAAGTCTATCTTGCCTATATTGATCGTATCATAATCGTTCTTTACCAATACAGAATCAACGTCGTGTTGGCTAACTAATAACTCACTCATAATACTTTGTAATAGCTGTTGCGCTTCAACAAGTTGCTGTTGATAATCACCTATTAAGTACAAATTATCTTGCCATTTAGCCAATAAGTCTTCTTTTAAGATGAGATCTTCAAAACGAATAAAGTCTCTGACAATATCAGCCATTCCTTGGCTTTCATCCTGTTGATTAGCTAATTGTCTGGCATAATCGGTAACAAAAACCTCATCCATTTTTTTATTTAGCTTTTCAAATGTTACAAGTGATGTTTTTAAATTTAAGTCTTTAAGCATCACCACTATATTGGTGAGCTGGTTTTCTACGTCATACAATAGCCCGGCTTGCTTCAAACTTGTCTGTTGATCATTCAACCGAATTTCGATGGCATCAAGTAAAGTATCAAGCTGAATTAAAGACTTAGATTTCAATAACTCATTCTGGACATCGTTTGACTCAATACGGGTTATTAAATCCATAGCAAGGTTATTGCGAGAAAACGCTCCTTGATAACTATCTTTATACTCCGATTCTAGTAGTGAAAGTTTCTTACTCTGTAGGGAAAGTGCTTGCTGCAAGGTGAGCAATTCATGTGAATTAGCACTTTTCAAAATGCTATCAATCACTATATCAGCATTCATCAAGTATTTTTGCTGTAGAAACTGTGTTTGTAATGAATCAAACTGTGCGGTGATTTTTGTTTGAGAGTGATTATGCTGCAGCGTTAAAAAAAATAATATAGAAGATAAACCTACAACTATAATCAAAAATATTGCAATAAAGTGAGCAGTGAAGAACTGGTGAATATGCTTAACATTACTCATTGCTTTAAGGTTTTTTTTACTCTGTATATTATTTGGGGTTGTAGTCGTTTTATTTGTACTCATTACTTGTCAACATAGTTCAGTTCCCTTGAGTCATATTTTATACTATAGCGGTTACCATTCAAAGAGCAGGACGATGAAACATACATATCGTTCGGTAACCAACTGAGCTAGAGTAGATATATAATTTAGGATAGTAAGTATTTATAACCTTTATCCTATCTGTTCAAGCTATTATTTATGAGCTTACTTTGTATGAACAAAAAGACTTAACTTGTCAATTTGTGCAGCCAATTCTATAATCGAAGATTCAGAGAATACTTTGATGCCGTGTTCACGTAAAAGTTTAGTGGTTACTCCTTCTCCAATAATCTTTTGCTGAGAGAATGTTCCGTCATAAATGGTCTTACTACCACAAGAAGGACTTGATTCCTTTAATAAGGCCAATCGAATATTGTGCCGGCGACATAAACGGAGTGCTAATTCAGCCCCTTTATCAAATTGTTCAGTAACATCTATCGATTCAATAGTAATCACTTTTTTTGTGATTGGGTCAATTTCTGCTGGTGGTCGCGGTACTGGTAACCCTGACATAACTTCAGGGCATACAGAAAGTAACCGTCCTTGTTTTTGCCACTTTTCCAATAACACACTCACAAGTGGTTTTACTTCTCCATTATAACGAACACGTTCACCTAAGAAGCATGCACTAATTAAAATTTTCTCGATTGGTTGCTGATTAATTTTCATTATTTTGTGATTGCCAAGTGTAAGGTCGCTAATAGTTCAGTACTTTGAGTATCTTGTCCTTCGATCCAACATGATTGACTATAACAATCAAAATTCAAAACAAAGTAATGACTATTCCAACTAAAGCGAATGTTTTCCCTATCAGCCCCGATTATCTTCTCTTGTATAGTAACCGGCATAATAGGTGAAAATAGAAGGTCAATTAATATTGCAATATTTTCTTGGTACCAGTTATTTTGAAATATAACATTCAAGTAGTCTACCTGGTACGTTATCGACTCAAGGCTTTGTGGGGTTGTAATAGGGTTCATAATCATCAATGCTCGTATCTTGCAAAATATAGTTAATTATACGACTAAAGTTTGATGTTAATCAGGGCTTTTGACAAAAAAATCCACGACAAGTTCCTCTAATTTTCATATACTCAAGAGAGAATTTTATCTTTGTAACCCAGCTATCATGCTTGCATTTGACCTTGGTTACAAAAACCTTAGAACCAAAGAGAGTGAAACTATGAATAAACTTATGCTTGCTGTTGCAACAGCAACGGTTATGATGGCATCTCCTGTATTTGCTGGTGATGCAGCAGCTGGTAAAGGAAAATCAGTAATGTGTGCCGCTTGTCACGGTGCTGCTGGTGTTTCTGCTGTGCCAACTTACCCTAACTTAGCTGGTCAAAAAGAAGCTTACCTTGCTAAGCAACTTAAAGATTTTAAATCAGGCAAACGTAACGACCCTACTATGAAAGGTATGGTTATGGCGCTATCTCCTGCCGACATGGACAATTTAGCAGCTTATTACGCTAGCTTGAAATAAGATTTCGCTTTTTAACGTCCTATAAAAAGCCCCAGTTTAACTTAGTTAAACTGGGGCTTTTTTGTATCTGGCTATCGCTAATAAGGTGCGAGCAAGAACATCAAGTCTTTAAGCTGGTATTCTCATTTTACTGCATAGTTATTGTAATTTTGTATATTTCAGACATAAAAAAACCTCCATGAGGAGGTTTTAATGTTTAAAGCTTAATTAATAGTTACCTAATAAATAAGCTTTAGCTAATTCGTAATATTAAGCTTTACGACGAGCCGCACCAGCTAAGCCTAAAAGACCTAAACCGAAGATAGCTAAACTAGTAGGTTCTGGAATAGTATTACCATTTAAAACAAGGCTACCTACTGCATTACTACCACCACGTACAGAGTTGTAATTTAAATCACTACCAAATAACTCACCATTAGTATCAAAATTACTCATGGCTAAACCACCAACAACACTAAAGTAAGCATTAGCAAATGTACCGTTTGTTATAGTACCTGCAACGTCGATAGTAGAACCAGCACCATCACCTGCTAGTGGATTAAAAACTGGAACTAAATCTAACCAAAGTAAATCATCTGAAGCACTAGCATAACTAGTTGGAAGACCACCAGTATCAGCATAAACTGCTGCGCTACCACCTGAGAAGATAGGTGCACCAGCACCAGTTAAAGCCTCAAGTTTGAAGTCAGTAAAAGTGAAAGTTAAAACTTCACAAGTCACACAATATTGAGCTGGGCTTTGAGCATTAAAATCTGTTAAATATCCATAACCTTGCAGTGTATCTTCAAGTGTTACATCAGCAAAATTAGTTATTCTATCTCCTACTTCGATAGTACCTCGAGCAGTACCAGCAACATAGTATTGTGAATAATAACCGTTAGAAATAAAATCACTCGCAAATCCATTATCGAAATCAGGATCCCAAGTAACGCCACCAGAAGTAATTTGTGATGCATTAGCACCAAAGCTTGCAAAAGCAATAATTGAGGCCGCTGCAATAGTTTTTAATAAGTTCATGAAATTTCCTTATAGGTATTCAAAGTTTGTTAATACAATAAACTAAGCATTTATTATGCCAGAAACAAATAAAAATAAATTTACCCTGTCTCTTATACACATCTCCGAGCCCACGAGACCGTACTAG
>CAJXRC010000057.1 GCA_913058405.1 uncultured Colwellia sp.
ATACGAGATCTAGTACGGTCTCGTGGGCTCGGAGATGTGTATAAGAGACAGACCACAGACCACTAAATTGATGTTTTCTGCAGTAATTAGCTGCATACATTGACTTTCACTATTGGCAACTATCACAGTCTTCATGCCCATAACGCGCAGCATTGAGACCATAATTTGTCTCATACTACTGTTGTTATCGATAACTAAGGCATTAATATCACTAAAATTACTTGGCATAACTATATGTTCTAATCGCTTAATCTTTAATCCATAATAGACTAGACTGTATAAAAATAAAAAATGTTATTTATAATTTAAGTGTTTATTTATTATGATAAAACTAAACAAGTCTTCTTTCATCGCATTTTTATTTCTGCAATCATTTTTTCAGCAAAATGGCATGGCAGAAAACTTACCTACCCATTTAGTTGATTGGGCTCATGCAAATCCGGTTGTCCATATTGGCGTTGACGGTACTTTCCCACCTTTTGATTATATCGATGAACAAGGCGTTACTGCTGGTGCAGGAAAACTCATTCGTCAACAATTATCAGCAATACTCCCTGTCGACTTACAAGAAACATCAGTATCAGATTTTCGGCTTGAATATGATGAAATGTTACGTGGCAATATCGATGCAATTTCGGTGTGCGGCAATATTGAACAGCGACGAGATGAGGTTTTATTTACTAAGCCCTTTTTACAAATGACACCTATCGTGGTGGTTAATAAAAATAGTGATATTAAAAGTGAAATGGATATCACTTCAAAATTGAAAGTTGCCTCTATTGCAGGTTATGCCGATGCAAATTTCGCCAAACAATTATCAGTAAATTCAAAAGGGTTGAGTAGTAACCTTCAAGGCTATCAAAGTATTGAGAATGGACAATATGATGTATTTATCACTTATTTATATCTTTATAAATATATGCTTAAAAAGCATGGTTTTAAAAATATTAAACCCATAGCAATCAGTCAATTTGAAAGTTTGCCTATTGGTTTTTGTGTTAATAAAAACAAGCCACAATTAGTGGGGTTATTAAATTGGGGCATAGATCAATTAGGTGATGATTTTATACTTGCGATGCAAAGTAAATGGGCAGAGTCTAGCCTTGATGAAGGTCAAGACAACAGAGCACATATAGATAAAAGCATTAGCTTAACGAGTGTCTTTATCTATGCCGTTATCTTTGTTTTACTTGCGTTATTTTTTGCGCGAAAATTTGCTAGTACCATTGCGATAAAGCTTGATACGTTAGTCTTTAGAACGACTTATTTCACTGTACTGTTCCTTATTATCTCTTTGTCCGCAGGCGGTATTTATTTGTTCCTTAATGACTTTAAGGATCAGTTACTTATTGATCAAAAAGAAACGTTCAATGTCACAAGAGATGTTACTAAAAAAACATTGGCGGGTTGGTATCGTGAACGTGAGTTGTTAGCACATAATATTGCTAAATCTAAAAGCTTTAAGCTGCTAGTCAATCAGTTGGTTATAGCGAGTGAAATAGGTGACACGATTAAGCTTGCCCAGGTAAAAGAAGCATTGAGGGAATACTTTAGTAAGCGACCTTACACCACACAAGGAGGTAGAGCTTATACCATCAGTGATGTTCAAGGGCGATATCTATTGAATCTTGTGCAAAGTGCTGAAGGAAAACAATCCCCGATAATTAGCCAACGACCTGAATTATTTAATAAAGTCCTCAAGGGGCGTACAGAGTTCATCCCTCCTGTTTGGGCAAATGTAAATATTGACGGTAATAGAAATGACGATGATAAAGATGCTGAGGTTTTTATTGCCACACCTGTTCGCAATGAACAGCAAGAAATCATTGCAGTATTAGGTTTTAGATTCGATCCTGACAGAGAGTTTTCGCAATTATTTATTGATGGACGACTTGGCAATAGCTTTGAAAGTTACGCGGTAGATTCTAAAGGTTTTATGATTTCAAGTAGCCGCTTTACCTCAGAATTACAACAAAAAGGCATTGTGCCTGCCGGTGACAGTAGCGTGCTCAATGTTCGCTTGCAAAACCCTGAAACTAATCCAATTGTACAAGCCGCAAAATTTAAGCTAAACGGACAAAACTTAAATGGCTATACCAATTACCGAGGCAAAACCGTTGTTGGGCAATGGATTTCATTAAAAAATTCGAATATTACCGTAGTCAGTGAAATTCAACTAAGCGAAATGCTGGCTGAGTATTACGATGTCAGAAATCTACTGCTGATAGGCCTCATTATTTCAAGTGCCTTTATTCTCTCTATTTCTATTTTTATGATCACGATTTCCAATAGGGCGAATGATATTAGTCGGCGGTCTCAGCAAGAGTTAGCAGATCAAGTTACTATTCGAACGAAAGAATTAGCGGCATCAGAACAAAAAAGCAAACTAATTAATAGCTCTGTCGCTGATGGTATTTTAGGGGTAGATAAACATGGTCACTTTATTTTTGCCAATGAATCTGCCACAAAAATAACGGGATATAGCGAAGAGCAGATCCTTTCAAGTGACCTTATTTCACTCTTTGCTGGGGAGAATAAAGAAAACTTAACTTTTGAAGGTACAGAGGTTTACAAGGCAATTCAAAGTAAAGAAGTCATCCGTATTAGCAATGAATATGTATTAATGAGCGGAGCGAGAGAACTTCCTCTTGAATACAGTATTTCACCTGTTGAAGATGATGAGTCAGACTTAGCTTGTGTGATAGCACTGCAAGATATCACTTTACGTGTGCAAGAGACTGAACGTCTCGAAAAAATGCTAGAGCATTTACCTGTTTGTATGGTCATCATGAATCAAAATGATGAAGTAGAACAGATTAACCAAACGGGTATTGAATTACTTGGTTTTGAACGAGACGAAATTGTAGGTAATCCGGTAGATTTGTTTATTCCTCAAGAACAAGTAGAGAGCCATAAAGCTTTACTTAAAAAGTTCTTTCAGGAAGAAGCTGTCATTGATACTAGAAGCTTAGAACGAGATTTTAAAGTTAAGCATAAATCAGGCAAGCTTATTGAAATTCAGGCGGTGTATACGCCTGTTCATTTTTACAATGGTTTGTACGCGGCAGTAATGGTGCGTGATATCACCTTAGATAGACAAGCTGAATTTGCACTGTTAGAAGCAAAGCGTATCTCTGATGATGCCTCAAAAGCAAAGTCCGACTTTTTAGCAAACATGAGTCATGAAATTCGTACACCGATGAATGCGATTATGGGCATGTCTCATTTAGCTCTGGGGTGTGAGCTAGACAGAAAGCCAAAGAATTACGTGAGCAAAGTTTATAAAGCAGCGGAATCCTTATTAGGGATTATTAACGACATTCTTGATTTCTCGAAAATTGAGGCCGGTAAGTTAGATATTGAAATCATTGAGTTTAGTTTACATGATACCTTTGCAGATCTAGCTAATATTATTGGCTTGAAAGCCGGTGAGAAAAATTTGGAACTATTGTTTGATATCTCTCCAGAGGTACCTGTTATGTTGAAAGGGGATCCCTTAAGGTTGAATCAAATCCTGATAAATTTAGCCGGAAATGCGGTTAAGTTTACCGAGCAGGGACAGGTGGTTATTTCAGTCAACGTAGTGACTAACGTTAGCATAAGTCATTGTGATGATATTAACTTGGAGTTTTCAGTAAAAGACTCCGGGATAGGTATGGATGATGAGCAACAGAAAAAGCTGTTTCAATCCTTTAGTCAGGCTGATAGCTCAACCACTCGAAAATATGGTGGTACGGGTCTAGGGTTAACTATTTCTAAAAACCTTGTTGAGTTAATGCATGGTCAGATATGGCTAGAAAGTAAAGCCGGTGAGGGCAGTTGTTTCTCATTTACCACTAGATTACAAGTTTCTGATGTTATTAATAATAAACTTATTGAGCAGCAAAAGTCTTTTCTAGCAGATAAGCGAATTCTTATCGTTGATGACAATTTACTCGCATTGGATGTGCTGAGCTCTATTCTAAAATCCTTTCATTGCCATGTTGTACCTGCAAATAGCGGGGAAGAGGCAATAGAACTCGTTAAGCAAGCAACACTAGCGTTTGATTTCATTATGCTTGATTGGAATATGCCTGATTTGGATGGTATTGAGACTTATCAGATCATAAAGTCTCAAAACAACTATCAAGATAATCAATTTATTTTAGTGACCTCTAATGCTAATGATAACGACGCGGTTGATCAGCTCAAAAAGCGTATCAATAGTGTGTTAGTTAAGCCCGTTACTTCTTCGAGCATCTTTGATGAAATGATGCGCCTTAATGGAGATGAGGCTTACAGCAATACTCGGGAAATGAAACGAGATGATGAACTGATTCAAAATCAACAACGTTTAAGTGGCGCGAAAATATTATTAGTTGAAGATAATGAGCTAAACCAAGAGTTAGCACTTGAGTTATTAAAGCAATCTAACATTGAGGTTGAGTTAGCTGAAAATGGTGCCATCGCAGTAGAAAAGGTATCTAGCAAACACTTTGACGGAATTTTAATGGATTTACAAATGCCGGTGATGGATGGATTTACCGCAACTAAAATTATTAGAAAAAGTGATTCATCAATTCCTATTATTGCCATGACAGCTAAT
The DNA here is from genome assembly GCA_913058405.1 of uncultured Colwellia sp. Taxonomy (GTDB): domain Bacteria; phylum Pseudomonadota; class Gammaproteobacteria; order Enterobacterales; family Alteromonadaceae; genus Colwellia. The sequence goes on from CAJXRC010000057.1 coordinate 4,586, forward strand.
GCAATGGTAAGTGATAAAGAAAAAGTATTAGCTTCTGGAATGAATGACCACATCACTAAACCTATTAATGTAAATACTATGTTCGCCACTATTGCAAAATGGGTTTCACCTTCAGTGAAAGTAGAGCATGATATTAAAAAAGCTGAATTAAGTGTTTCTATCATTCCCGAAAAGGTTATAGAACTCGCTGATTTTAACACCATTAATACTCATGCAGGTTTAGCGGTGGCCAATGGTAATAAATCATTATATGTTAAATTACTTGGCCGATTTGTCTCTGGACAAGAAGATTTTGTTGAACGTTTTAAAATAGCTAGGTTAAAACAAGATAAAGAAGAAGCGACCCGTTTCGCTCATACCTTAAAAGGCAGTGCTGGTAATATCGGTGCTAGCACTTTACAAGGATATGCAGATCTACTGGAACAGGTGTGTGTAAATGAGACCAAGAGTAATGCATTTGATAGCTTACTTAATCAAGTTAGTGAAGAGTTATCGCTCGTCTTAAATGAATTAACAGAGTATTTAGCTAAAGAAAATAATGTTGAAAGCACTATGCCAACTAACGACTTTATCTTCACTGATGAGGTTAAGGTGCAATTAGCTCAATTACTTGAGTTGATTGAAGATTTTGAAACCGAGTCGATTGAACTTGCTGAAGATATTCTGAACCAGTTGAAAGGCACTAAACAAGAAACCGTATTTATGAAGATTTATCAGCATATAGAAGGATATGAGTTTACTGAAGCAGAAACTGCTTTACATGGATTTATCGAGAAACTAAGTAACTAATTAATGAGTGAAAAGTAACAAAATCACAAAAATAATATTAAAGTAATCAATAGTGCACGTCCCTTCCTTCGATGTACTATCGATACCATAATAGTAGAGGTGCAAATGACACTATCAAAGCATGAAGTAGTTGATGGAGATAAAGCGACAGTACTTATTGTTGACGATAACTCAGATAATTTAGATGTATTAAGTGGTGTATTACGACCTTTTTACAAAGTAAAAGCTGCGATTAATGGTGAATTAGCGCTTAAAGTTGCTGGAGCAAAAAATAAACCTGACATTATCCTACTTGATATTATGATGCCAGGTATGGATGGCTATGAAGTTTGTCGGCAATTAAAACTAAACCCTAGTACTGCTAACATTCCAGTGATTTTTGTTACCGCTAAGACTGAAACAAAAGATGAAGAAGCGGGATTTGAATTAGGTGCAGTTGATTATATTACTAAGCCAATCAGTGTACCTATTGTCTTAGCCCGGGTACGCGCACAGTTAGCGCTATATAACCAACAACGTGAACTCGAAATATTAGTGAAGCAACGTACCAGAGAGCTTGATGATACTCGGTTAGAGATCATTCAGCGATTAGGTTGTGCGGCTGAATATAAAGACAACGAAACGGGTTTGCACGTTATTAGAATGAGTTGGTACTCTAAGTTTTTAGCGGAGAAGATTCAGGCTAACGAGGAGTGGGTTGAGCTACTTTATAACGCTGCTCCTATGCATGATATAGGTAAAATAGCGATACCAGATAGGGTATTGCTCAAGCCCGGAAAACTCGATAAAGAAGAGTGGACTATCATGCAGACACATGTTGAATGTGGTGTAGAAATTCTTGGCGAGCATGACTCAGCCTTGATGAAAATGGCACGCGAAATAGCCCTTTGTCATCATGAAAAATATGATGGCAGTGGTTATCCAAATGGCATATCAGGGGAAGATATCCCCTTAAGCGCTCGTATTGTCGCTATCGCTGATGTATTCGATGCATTAACGTCAGTTCGTCCTTATAAAAGTGCGTGGCCAGTAGACAAAGCGGTAGCATTATTAGAAGAAGAAGCGGGAAAACATTTTGACCCCGTCTTGGTGCCAGAGTTTATAAAGTGTTTACCGAGAGTACTCGAAATTAAAGATAAATATATGGATGTTTTTGATGAGTAACTATTTATGAGAAGCATCTATTACACATTGATCAACGATGATAATATTTATGGTTATCTATCCCTTAAATGACTTGAAAGTGTCGCTCGGTATTTATAGCAAGCTGAGAGTGATGATATTTTAAAGCAACAGATTATTACGGAAGAATAAAACAACATGTCAGAACCCGAGCAAAACAAAGATACCAAAGTTCAAGAAGCGGTAACGCCAGTCGAAACAAAAGACCCTGTGCGTAAGATTACTAAATACGTGTTAATCATTACTGCCTTAATTTTTGTGTGGTATATCGTTGCTGATAGGCATGCACCTTGGTCAGATCAAGCGAGAGTGCAAACTTATGTTATTCCAATTGTGCCGCAAGTTTCTGGTCGGGTAATTGAAGTATTGGTAAAACAAGATCAAATTGTTGCCCCAGGAGAAATATTATTTAAAATTGATCCAAGCGATTATGAATTGGCCGTAGAAAATGCAGAAGCTTCTTTAGAAATGGCTGGTCAAGAAATTGGTGCGGGTATGGCATCAGTGGTTACTGCGCAGGCACAACTTGTTGTTGCAGAGACCAATGTTGAACATGTTAATGCACAAAGTTCGCGTGTTTTTGAAATGGAAGAAAAAAATGTACTTTCTCATTCTGAAGGCGATAAAGCGCGTGCCGCAATCAAGGCGAGTAAAGCTCAAGTAGTCAGTGCAGAAGCTAACTTAGACAAAGCTAAGCAGTCTTTAGGTAAAGAAGGTAATGCTAACCCTAGAATTCGTGCCGCGATGGCGCAACTTAAAAAAACACAACTCGATTTAAGCCGAACTGTTGTACTTGCCCCTTCCTACGGTGGTATCACTAATTTGCAAATCGATACGGGTTTTTATGCAAAAGCTGGCGCTGCGTCAATGACCTTTATTGAAGGTAATAATGCCTGGGTTCAAGTGAATTTACGTGAGAACAACTTAGCCAATTTAGCTATAGGTAATACCGTTGAAATAGCCTTAGATGTTAACCCTGGTACTATATATCAAGGGAAAATAAGCAGTATCGGTTTTGCCGTTGATACTTCATCTACCAGCGCAGTTGGTGGTTTAGCTACCGTTGAATCGAAAACTGGTTGGCTTAGAGATGCGCAACGTTTCCCGGTAATGATCACTTTTGATGACGATAGTACTAAAGGTAAGCGTAGATTAGGTGGTCAAGCAGATGTACAAATTTATACCGGTGATAATTGGTTCGTTAACAGTCTTGGTTGGCTTTGGATTAGGGTATTAAGCATACTTTCTTATGTCTACTAAAATGAAAACTCATTCAGCTAATATCAGTACTTACTCTAGTAAGAGTATTTTTACTGATGTTAGCGCTATGCGTGTATTACGCTTTGCTTTTGGTGTCACGCTTTCTTGTGGCTTAGCGTATGGTATTAATTGGCCTTTAGCTTTTTTAATGCCTGTTTTTACTGCGATGATTCTGGCAATGCCATTACCTAAACCATCCGTTAAAGCCAGTATTAATAATATGATGAGTACCCTAAAGGCATTTGCTATAGGATTAGTTTTCTCATTATTTTTTCTGCAATATCCAATTGTCTATCTAATTGCATTAGCTTTGGTGTTGTTTCATCTCTATTACTATCTAAATCGTGGTGGTTCATTTTGGTTTACCTTAATGTCGATGATCGCCATTTTAGTCTTACCTATGATTGCTAATAGCAATGAAGGTTTAGCGATAGGTTTTTCAGCAGGTTTTGTCTATTCAAGTTGGTTAACTATTGCGATGCTGTGGTTAGCTCACTTTGTTTTTCCTGATCCTAATTTCACCCAATTTCCTATCAAGCCTAAATACAGTAAGGCTTATTCAAAGATTGCAGCGAAAACTGCTTTAAAAAGTACTTTGGTAGTTTTCCCCATAGCGGCGATTTTTATCAGTTATGGTTTGAGTGATTATTTATTAGTAATGGTTTTTTCGGCGCTTTTTATTCTTAAGCCTGATTTGGCTGAAGGTAAACAGGCTGGACAAAATTCATTGTTGTCGACCTTGTTAGGCGGGGCATTTGCTTGTGTCTTTTATTGGCTGATTGTTGCAGTACCTCAATTTAACTTTTACTTATTATTGCTACTAGCTACTGCATTGTTTTTTGGTAGACACATTTTTTCTGGCTCACCAATGGCTAAGTATTACAGTTCAGGTTTCATTGCACTACTCGTGATTGTAAATAGTGCTATGGCAGCGGATAGCAACTTTAGTGAAATTCTAATTCAACGAGTATTACTTATTTGCTCTGCGGTTTTTTATATTATGTGTGCTTTAAAAGTGCTTGAACGTTACTGGTTTAAACCTAATAAACCAAGCGCTTCAGCCTGAAAAAGTCAGTAAAAAAAGGAGTTTGATAGCTCCTTTATTTTATACATATCAATTTAAGTATTATTTAGTGTTGTAGTGCTTGCCACTCTTTATCATCAAAATAGAGAGGATACTTCTGTAAGGCTTTTATTGTTGTAATCGCACCTGCACGCGGATTATCTGACGACTGCATTTGTTGACTCGCTTGCATAATATCAAACAGTAAAATATGTAATTGTGCATCTGCATCTTCCGGCAACTTACAGTTTTCAAACAAGTAAGCGAGCTGCACATCTACTTTACCAGCGAGTGATTTATACTGTGCGTCGGTAAATTGCTTATGGTGGATCTCTGAAATGTTTTCTTCGATTGAGGTTTTTATCTTACTCATACCAATATGCAAACTAGCGTCAATTGGCCATTTTTCATCTTGGTTTAATTGTATTGTTTGATGAGTAGATGCTTGCTCATGACTATGGTCATGTTCACTAGCGACAACAGAGGTAGTTACTGTTGTCCCTATTAACAATAGACAGGTAGAGATTAATTTCGATATATTCATATGATTTCTTTATGATAAATAATAAGGGTATCTACCCATGTTACCTCAAAATGAAAGGTTCGGCTGCGATCGTTTTATGTCTTTAAAGCAACACTCACCGACTAATAAAAAGCACTCACAATGATCAGTGAGGGGAAAATAATAAAGTACAATCGCATTAAAAAGCGTAAGTTCTTATTGGCGCCTTTTAGTTCCATAAAGTGATCTATGACGATAAAACCTTTATAAGTCACTGTTATTGCAATTAATATACTGACTAACGTTGTTGAAGAGAACTTCTCGCCTAAGAAGGTATTAAGCAGTGTTATTACAATTAAGGCAGCTAAATAGTGCTCTAGTTTTATTGAATGTTTCATTCTCATCTCCTACCTAAGTACATATAATAATGGGAAAATAAGAATCCACATTAAATCTATCATATGCCAATACACGGCCAAGGCTTCTAAACCTGAATGCTCTGTAGATGAATAAGCGCCGCGTCTCAGACGAAATATTACCCACAATATGGCACATGAAGCCCAGCCAACATGAATAAAATGGTTAAAAGTCATATAGTAATAAACGGTAAAAAATTCATTAGTATTAGCACTAAAACCCTGCAGCGTATTCCAGTGAAACTCCCAGGTTTTAATGATCAAATACAACACACCACAACTTAATGCCAACCATAAATATCGCTCACATTTAATTTTATTATTTACCCTTATAAAGGACATAGCTTTGGCCATAAAGTAACTAGAGGACAATAATACAATGGTATTAGTAACACCCAATGAAGTGTGTAAACTTTGAGGACCTTGGGCAAAGGTGTCGGGGTAATAAAATTTAGCGATAAAGTACGCAGCAAAAAAAATACCAAATTCGGTGAGCTCTGAAAGTATACCTACCCAGATGGGAATATTGCCGGGGATCCTTCCAGCATGTTCTTCACTCCATGACTTTGGAAAAATACCAAGTGAGTTTTTTATAGGCTGACTCTTCATCATTATTCCTGCAGTGCAATTATCTGTTAGTGAGTAACCACTTATTAACTTTAATTAAGTGGTTACTCAGGTTTTACTTTCTATTTCTAATTAAAGGCCAAATGTTTCTTTAATTTTAGCTTCAAAATCTTCATCTGATAATTCTTTTCTTAATGGCACAAAAGATGTCGCTTCATTGCCAACAGGTATTGCGATAGGTGAGTTTTCATCTTCAATGATCGCTTTGACCGTATCGGCAATAGGTTGCGGGCTTGGACCTTCGTTAATCGCTTTGGCAACAATAGGAACAAAGTGGGCAACGAGATCTTTATAAGGCGAACTTTCACTGGTTGTATGGGTATTGGCGACTAAGCCTTTTTTAACAAAGTTAGTACCAAACAAGCCTGATTGAATAGAGTGAACGCGAACATTATAAGGTGACATTTCAAAGCGAATGGAGTCGACAAATCCTTCTACCGCATATTTACTGGCATTGTAATGAGAAAGTAGTGGTAAGCCCATTTTGCCAAGAAAAGAGCTGATATTAATAATGACGCCAGACTTAGCCTCACGCATATAAGGTAGTACAGCTCTTGTCATTTTCATTAAGCCAAAAACATTAACGTCAAACTGTTTGAAAATCTCTTCGTCTGTGGCTTCCTCAGCACTAGAAACAAGGCCATACCCAGCATTATTGACTAATACATCAATCTTACTTTCTTTGGCCATAATTGTGCTTACTGCAGCTTCCATTGAATTGGTATCTGTTACATCAAGATAAATATTGTTCACACCTGATATAGCTGGCGTAGCCAAATTTTTATCTCGCGTTCCGGCATAAACCGTATAACCATTTTCATGTAAAAATCGGGCAGTCATTTCACCCATTCCAGAACTTGCACCTGTGATCAAAACAACTTTAGTCATCATAGTATCCTTGGTCGTTATTTAATTAAGTAAATTTGTAATTCAGTCATTTTCTTAACTGAATTTTACCTTGCCTGATCAGTGATTATTATAGGCTTTTATCACCAGCGGGATTTTTACGTATCACTATAGGGAATTTTTTAAGTCTTTTGGGTAAACCCCATATGTTTTAAAAAAGATGGCGCTAAAGTGACCTTGGTGTTTGTAGCCAACCTCATTGGCTATTTCAGCTACACTCATCAGGTGTTCACGCAGCAATAAATTTGCTTTTTCTAAGCGGATTTTTTGAATATAAACATAGATAGTTGTTTGATATATTTTTTTAAAGTATTTTTTAAGCTTAAAATCATTGGTGCCACAAAGCCTGGCTAACTCTTTAATAGAAGGGGGCGTTCGAAAGTCTTGTAAGATAATTTTTTTTGCTTTAGCGGCTATTTCTATTTCTTCCACTGTATGTTCTGTAGGCACATGTAAATCAAGCTGTGAGAATCGGTGTATCATATATTCAATGGCTCTATGCTCACTGATCATACTGCTCATCTTTTCGCTATGTTTAGCACTAACAATTTTATCAATCAGATACAGGCTTAAAGCATCAGTTGGTGTCTCATGAATGAGTTCAAGACTGACTTCTTCTTGCAACTTTTTATATAAAAAGTTGATTGGTTCATAAGCATTATCACTCAAGTAGCGTTTAATAAAAAAGTCGCTGACAAAAAGGATGAATATTTCTGATTTACTCGCCCCTTGAATGGTTATTTCCATATCTTGTCTTGATGTAGCAAATAAATAGGTACTATGCTGAGCTAATGAAAAACTGTTTTTAGTTAAGTTATCTTTTATCAAACAACTACCTTGACCAACCGAAACAATAAAGTTCATTCGGTCAATATTTTTAAGGTTAAGTATTTTGTTCTCGTTGAGCATGAGTGCTATATCGAAAAAGACTAAACCGTTAGATATATCAACGCGAATAACATGTTGCTCTTGATGTTTAAAAAGCTCGGTTATTTTATAACGTCTATCAGTAATGTTAAAAAAGAAACTATCCATTAAGGTTGTAGTACTCCTTAACTCTTCGTTCAAAATCTTCATCGCTAAGTTCGCGGCGCATTGCGATGAACTTACTGGCTTTATCTCCAACAGTCGAACGTGCTGGTGAAGTATGATCTTCAATTGTTTTAACGATAAGTTCTGCAGCTTCCTTAGCTTCATTGCCGCCATTTATTTGCGCTAATATATCAGGCAATAGATTGCTAGCTAATTCGCTATAAGGACTATTCTTATCGAGTGTTGCATCATTAGTGACTAAATTGCCTTTAGCAAAGTTGGTATTAAAAAATCCAGGCATGATGGAATGTACTCGAATATTGAAAGGCTCAAGTTCATATCTAAGTGAGTCGGTAATACCTTCAACCGCATATTTACTGGCGTTATAAAAAGTGAACAGTGGTAATCCTATTTTTCCCAAAAAGGAGCTAATATTGATGATGACACCATTATTTCTCATTCTCATTAAGGGGGTAACGGCTTTGCATAATCGAAGAATGCTAAAAACATTAATATTGAATTGATTAAACATTTCTTCTTCACTAGCTTCTTCAACCGTTGATACCAAAGCATAACCTGCATTATTGATAAGCACGTCAATTCGGCCTTGTTCAGCTTGTATAGTGTCAATTGTGTGTTTGATACTTTGAGCGTCAGTGATATCAAGTGCTATCACATGTAAGTTATCAAGCTTAATTGTAAATTTAGATGGATCTCTAGTGCCGGCATAAACAATATAGCCATGTTGAGCCAATAAAATTGCTGTTATCCTACCTATGCCTGAACTCGCACCAGTGATAAGTACTACTTTTGCCATGTGAGACCCTTATTTTCTCCTATTAAGCGTATTATGTTACTCCGCTAAGACTTTTGGCATGTGTGAGATCATCATCTACTTAAGTATAGTTAAAAATATTATTAAGTTTTCGTGATATTTTAATGTTACTTGTAAAAACATAGCGTTTTTCAATTTATCCACAGATAATTTTTTAAAAGTGGGGTGATAGTTAATGGCTTAGTTATTTATCATCGGTACTTATTTATCATCAGTATTTATTAATTACTAGGAATAAATAGTAGTTATGATGTTAGGCATATGGTGTTCAAGGAGTGAATGTTACTCCGGTATTTTCTTAGGCGGAAAGTTAGATAACAAACGATTAATTGTTGTGGTAATCGCTAACTCTTTTTCTTGGAATGGCATATCACCTTTACCTTCATAAACATCAGTACCGTGCCAAATAGCTTCACCATCATGACTAATATCTACAAAAATTTTGGTAATTATGGTTGCATCACTGTCGATAGGAATGCTGGTACTTACACCGACACTAGCAGCGCCACTGCCACCAATTTTAGCCCCACCTAATCCAATGCTAAAAGAAGAGTTATTAGCTTTTTCCTGTTGAATAAAGTGAAATTCTATTTGCAAGTCGGCAAGCTGAGCTTGAGGCGTGAAAAGTTGACGTATTAAAGCACTCTCAATCGCTTGTTTAATGCGATTATCCATTACTGGATTTGCATCAAGATCTGGAGATATTTGTTCAATAAATTGAAAGTTTTTAAATAATGAAAAATTAGTTTTTTCGTTATAATCAAACTTAGTTGTTGGCTCACTACTACAGGCAGTTAATAGTAATGTAAATAAAACAGCGACGAGACTTTTCATTAATTCACCTAAAATATTTAGCAGGAAAACATAAATAAGTATAACTAATAATCATCGTTATGCTGGTTATTGTTAATACGCGCTATAAATGATTACAAATTGAATATTAATCTTGTTATAGGGCAGAGGATATTTAGTATTAATTAGTAGAGAGGTATAACTGTAATTGACAAGCTCTAGCAGAAAATAAATAGTGCGAACTGTTGTCATTATACTGCTGAGCTACTGATCTCAAAAGTAGCAGTTTGATACTGAACAGCTCTATTTTTAGAAGAGTAAATAGAGCTGATTTCGGAAGAAACCGAATTACCAATGAGTCTACTTTATAGAAACCCTGCAATTAAAACGATTGAACCTCCAATAATAAAACATAAAGACGCTTTTTTAAGTTGTGGTAATTGTAATGTAATAACCACGCCGCTAATAACGCTAAATGCTAAACTAAAACCAAACATGATTGAGAAAACTTTAAAAAAATTTCCAGCGTAACCTTTATGTATAATCAATAGTTGTAGCAAGAAGTCATGCTCTTTTATTACAAGTTTTGCTTTATTATCATTAATTGGCGACAGAATTACTTCTTGTTCATGACCATACCAATCATGAGTACCTTCATACAAATAATAATCATTAGGCAGTTGATTATGCTCTTTCCCTGCTAGGGACCTAAGTACAATCGATTTTGCTTGCTGCTCATTTGTTGGCCAACCATGGATTAATTGCACCGGGTATTCAATCTCAGCGGTTACCTCTCCCTCAATATCAAAAAAATATAACATACCTGTAATAATATAAACGAGTGTAATGGGTAAGAAAAAACAAGCAAAGTATGCATGTAACTTCATCCAAAGCATACGATATTTTGCTTTCATTGTTGGTTCCCTTAAATAAAAAAACGACTACTGCAAATTTTGCAATAGTCGTTTTTAACAACGGTGTATTTAGAATTTATAACTTACAGAAACTCGGATATCTCGTCCTGCTTCGTATAAGCCGGCAACAGTTTCCCAATCAGGAATATCACTATAATCGCCGACACTAGAATGATCTCTATATTGCTCGTTGAATAAGTTTTGAACAGCAAAATTAAGCGTTAATGAGTCGTTATTAAATGGTTGCCATTGAGCATAAATATCGTGTACTTGATAACCATCTTTATCTATAGTTTGAGTGCTATCAATCCAGCGGATCTCTACAGCTCGTTGCAAGACTTTAATATCATTTAAGTCAGTGACATAAGTATAATTCCAACCGAACTCAATATTTTCAGACAGCTCATAACGAATGTTTAACCCTAAAGTGTCACCTCTAGCATTTGCCAAACCAATATGTTCGTAGCCTTCTACAGTATTACCGTTTAATTCGGCATCATTGTTACTATAGCTAGCGAATATGGATAAATTCTCAAAACCATAACCTGCTTTTAATTCAAAGCCGCTGGTTTCTAGTTTACCAACGTTTTCGAAATATACACCACGGCCCAATTGGTCAAGAATAACATCATCAATGTTACTTTGATAAACAGTCGCAATAACTTGCCAATTCTCATTATGGTAGGTTAACGCTACTTCAGTATTTTCAACCTGTTCAGGTTTTAATTCGGGATCAATAGATGTCCAATCGCTGCCTGACTCAATTGTGAATGAATCACCAACTTCTTTACCGCGCATTGCTTGGGCATAACCTAGGTTTAATTGCCAATTTTCACTAATATCATAAACTAAACCGATATTAGGACTAACGCCATCACTGTCAGTTTTATTACCATAAGTTACTTGGTCTAGGTCGTACTGATCATAACGGACACCAAAACTTAGCAATAGATCATCGAACAGTTGCCAATGGTCCTGAAAGTAAATTCCTAATACTTGACCTTCTTCCGTTGCACCCCCATCGCTATCTGCTTCAAGCGACTTTGCATTGACCTCATCTTCTCGGTATTCAACACCATAACTGAAAGAATGTGTATCAAGATTACTTGTATTACGAAGATCAAAACCAATAGATTTCATATCGCCGCCATATCTACCCCAGCGGTTATAAACATTTTGCTCAACACTTGATTCGGTGTGATAGATGGTACTTTCTAAGTTAATAAGATCGCTGACTAACCATTGATGATTCAATACAATAGTTTCACGTTCAGCATCTACAGGGTATAAAACTTGATCTTGAAGTGTTGGCCAGTTAGGTCTTTGGCCAAACTCGCCTTCTTCATTCCGACTCTCATAACTTAAGGTTAAAGTTTGGTTTTCGGATATATCACCATTAAGCTTAAAAAAGGCTAAACTTTGTTCGGCGGCTGTGCCGTGTAGTTCATTGCCATCACCGTCTTGCATGTTCTCACGATCTACATATGTGTATGAACCTAATAGCCCCCAGTCATCGGTTAATGCACCATAAAAAGTCCCACTCGTTTTATAACCATCATTACTAAAATAACCAGCTTTTACCGTACCGCCAAACTGCTCCCCAGCTTCAAGTAAATCACCAACATTTTTTGTTTTGAAACGAATGGCGCCACCCACGGCGCCTGAGCCACTTGTCGCTTCACCTGCACCTGCTTGTACTTCCACTTCTTTGAGTAATTCAGGCTCTATTGATACACGGCCAATATGATGAAATAAGGTACCTGTTTGAGGTGCGCCATCAACAGTGATGTTAAGTAAGGTATCTTCCATCCCGCGAATATATATTTTTTGAGCTATGCCAAGTGAACCACCTACAGAAACAGAAGGTACTAAACGAAAGATATCTGATAAATCATTTGCTTGGTATTTTTCTAATTCTTCCGGTGTAATTTCAGTATTGGTTGTTTGACCAACGACAACGACTCTTTCTATAGATTTATCATTATGTAGTTCGCCGGTTTCTTCTGCATGGACATATGAATTTGTTAGTGAAAGTGAAATAGCAATTGCTAAGGGTGAAAGACCTTTAGCAAACTTGTAATTAATCATGAGTAATTCTCTAAAGTAATATAGTTAACTGAATAAGAACTATTATCATTAAAAAATTAATGTAATTAAACTGTTTTTACAATTGTTACATTTAGGATTGTTGTTATCTTCTATTTCCCTAGGATTTTAGGGAAACGTACTGTCATTAATAGTCCACCATTACTTGCATTTTTGGCTCGAACTGTTGCCCTAATTGCAGAAAGCTGCCTCTGCGCAAGAGCTAAACCCAAGCCAAAGCTATCACTATTTGCCTCTCGTGATTTATCCAATCGAAAAAAGGGTTTGAATATCATTTCTAAATATTCTGTGGGAACTCCAGGGCCCTCATCATTAATATGGATTGTAACTGCGGATTTTGTGTCTTCTACGAAGACTGAAACTTTTTTTCTTGGTGGAGTGTAACGAAGTGCATTACGTAATATATTCTCTAAAGCTTGGCCTGCAGCACGATGACTAGAGTTATGTATTAAGGCACTGTTTGGTAGCTGACAATCAATAATGCGATCTGGAAATTCAAATTTAGCATCATCGACTAATACATCAAGTAAATCGACTAACTCTACAGATTCTTGTTGCAAGATAGGTTTCTCATTTTCAAGCCAGGCAAGGGTTAATGTATCTTCGACTAGCTTACGAATTTGTATAGACTCTCGTTCAATCCGCTTTATATTATGACTTTTTTCGTTTAAGGATACTTCCTCGGCTAATGCTATATCTAAACGTGTTAATGGTGTTCTTAGCTCATGAGATAAGTCAGCTATCAATTGTCGCTGATTGATAAATTGCTCGCCTATGCGTTCTGCCATTTGATCAAAACTAAAAGCAAGTTCTGAAAATTCATCATTTCTATCACCCATCAATTTCTGGGCTCGTATTTTAAAATTTCCCTTACTGAATTGTCTTGTAGCCATTTGAAGTTGGCTGAGGGGTTTCATAATATAGCGATAAAGAAGATAAGAAAGAAATGCTAATAAAATAGTGGGGACAATTATTTGCATGATGATTTCAGTATATTTGAGGTAAATCCCAGGCCTCATTCTATCGGGTAATAAAATAAGAAAACTAACTTGTTTATTCTCAAAAGGGACTTCCATCACGGGGTTTTGAGCAAAATACAGGTGTATTTTCCAGTCAACATTTCTCCCTAAATTGTAACCTTTATAAAAACTTTCTTTTAAATTATTTCCTGCGATATGGTCGACTTCGTAACTCGCAACAGTAACCCATGTTTCTTCACTTTCTTGTAGATCACCTAACCATCTTTCAAGTGCGTACTGATCATTTGATAGGTAGAGCTTCTCGGCTTGTTTACCCCAAGCTGTTAATGTATTTCTATCGGTTACAGTTAGATGACTCATACCATCCTCTGTATGAGACGTTAACAAGTTGAGCAGGTAAAACAGTGCAACTACACCTGTAGCAATGATTGAACATAGCTTCCAAAATAAACGGTGTGTCATATTAGGCAATAACCTTTACCGTGAATAGTTTGTAATCGTTCTCCTCGCCAATTAGCATCATTTAACTTTCTTCTCACGCGACTTAAATGCATATCTAAACTGCGATCATAAGCGCCAATGTTTCGATTTAACACGCGCTGATATAAGTAGGCTTTACTTAGAACTTCTCCACGATTGATTAACATTTCCCATAGCAGTTTGAGTTGTATTGGTGTGAAATCTAAACTTTCACTTTTTACAGAAACCGTTTGTGATTTATAGCTAATGGTTAAACCATCAACGCTAATTTCCTGCGTAGGATTATCTGAAGCTTCATTGTGACTACGACGCAATAAAGCTTCAATGCGAAGTAATAACTCGACGGTATTGAATGGCTTAGCAACGTAGTCATCTGCACCATGACTAAAGCCTAATATTCTTTCTTGTTCAGCATCTTTAGCTGTCACCATAATAACAGGGGTTTGACATGATTTTCTCAATACCTTTAATAGAGAAAATCCATCTCGTTCGGGTAGCATGACATCTAATAAAATCAAATGATGTTGCTGTGAAGATGCACGAAGTAACCCTTCTTCGCCATCGAAGCATTGTTCAACTTTATAGTTTTTGGCGGTCAGTAAATCAGTAAGTTGTTGATTTAGAATTTTATCATCTTCAATCAGCAGTATATAAAAAGTAGACATAGTGTTTTTTTAAGAGTCAATGTTGTGGCAAAAACTCGACTTATAGTGGGATTGCATAATTGCTTTTAATAAAATGATAATCATTATCATAACCGTTTACAATGTTTCTACACATAAACACTAAAATCATGAACAAGGCTTATAGAATTGTAGGGAAGGTGTTTGGTGTTAATGAAACCTAGTTAGGATCTGACTAAATATTTAGTTAGCTAATTATGGTTTTATAGTAAACCTTATTAAATTAAATTGAAGTTTGTTAATGTTATGTAGTTAATTCAACTGGTGGATGTCGGGTTATTTTACATTGTTACTTAATTAAATCTTGCGTGAGCTATCAACATATTGAAACTATTTGATATTTTTAACTTGGTATGGGTTTTGTACTAGTATTTATAAATTACTATTTTAATTAACCATTTAGAAGGGAATATCAAATGAAATTTAAATTTTTGAGAATTACATTCACAGCTATATTTTTATTAGTTTCTAATGTTTCTATTGCAGGCTTAATTCCAAACGGTGTTCAAGAGAATGTTTCATATAATGACGTCACTAATACATGGGGATGGGATTTGTTATATCGTGGCGACTATGCTGCGTCAATTAGTTTGAATGATATGTTTTCTGGGCACCAAGATTATATTATGTTAGGTGCGATAAATGGGAATAGTGGTTCAATTGCTCTACTAGCGGCGGTGAAGTGGAGTGATTTCATCACATACACAGCTGATAATGAAACAAAATCATTAAACGGCGCGGAATGGTATATCAATGGTGATTCTTTAGGCTTTGCTAATTTAGGCGATTTAATAAGTCAAACTTCAGCGGATACTCGTAATGAAAATGCAAGTAAAAGATTATCATGGCATACAAATAGAAATAGTAATTCTAGTTCGGTTGCTACAGAGGTATTTGGTGGCTGGCGCGCTGGAGCTGCGACTAGTTTGAATGGTTCTACAGTCTGGGATAGAGTTGTTTTTACTACTAGTGTGCAAGAGGTCCCTGAGCCATCTACACTTGCTATTTTTGCATTAGCAATGATTGGTTTAGCATCACGTCGGTTTAAGAAGCAATCTTAATATAGTTTTAAACAGTTAAACCCGATAAAAACACCAATTGTCATGATTGGTGTTTTTTTGTGTCTAGTGATTAGTAATTATTTTGCTTGTGAGAAATTAATATAATATCTATCTCTTTAAGTGTCTCAATATTTGAGTAATTTAATTTAAATCTGTATTACTAGCAGGCCTACTTTATCCAGCTCTATTCGCGTAATGGAAGCTCTATAACACGAATATTAACTTAGTGGCGGTGATTACCATAATGCAGTCCTTTAAGCACACTTAGCTGCCAATTCAATCAGTAGCGCAGCTGATAAATTTTAGACGAAAAAAAACCTTAACATTGCTGTTAAGGTTTCGTTTCTTCTCCGAAGAGAATAAATGGTGCCGACTGCCGGAATCGAACTGGCGACCTACTGATTACAAGTCAGTTGC
>CAJXRC010000058.1 GCA_913058405.1 uncultured Colwellia sp.
AAAGGCTTAGAGGCAAGGCATTGATTGAAGAGAATGGTTATTCCCTTGTCAAAATCAATAACGTCGCATCTAAGCCTTTACCTTTTATTAGATACTCGCCCTCTGGGAGCTTACTCGATGCCCACTAACATCGTTAAATTTATTTGATTTAGAATGACTAAACCGAAACAAATTTTCCTTGTTATTGAACATAGAGCAAAGCTCTGAGTTGGGAAGAAATTTAATCAAATTGGTATAAGTACACTGAGAAATTATTAGAACACAAGAGGAAGATATACTTTTGCCTGTAAGCCTCCCGATGGTTTATTAGAGAGCTCAACCTTACCACCATGAGTATCTACTATACGCTTTATAATAGCTAAACCTAAACCGCTGCCTTCTGTCCCTCTAGCAGTATCTCCTTGGGTGAATGGTTGAAATAATCGTTCAATATCAGCCTCAGGAATACCTGCACCATTATCGCTGACAATGATGTATGCATAATCCTTTTCTACGCCAGTGAATACTTCTATTTTATCTTCAGTATAACGAATGGCATTTTGCACTAAATTTGCTAACGCGCGTCTAACAGCTACGTGACGTAAAGGAATTTTAGCGCATTCGCCTGGATGAAAAGTGATTAATCTATCGCTTGGTGTTTCAACGTTCAATACTTCGTCAACAAGCACATTTAAATCACCAAGCTCAGCTTTATCTTTTGAATCATGACGAATGTAATCAATAAATTGATCGATAATATTATTCATATCATCGATATCAGTTTCGATACCTTCTTTTAAAAACGCATCTTGCTCGTGCATCATCTCACTCGCTAAACGAATACGAGTCAAGGGCGTTCGTAAATCGTGAGAAATTCCGGCCATGAGCAAATTTCGATCTTCTTCAAGCTGTTTAATACCTTTGGACATATGATTAAAGGCTTGAGTTACCGCCATTACTTCTGAGGTGCCACGCTCTACAAGAGGATCAGGAAAATCCCCTCGACCGACATCTTCTGCCGCTATTTCTAGTGACTTTAACGGTCGATTGAGCTGTCGAACAAAAACCCAACCGCCCATAACACTTAAGAGACCAATAACTACCATAAAGAATATTAACGGTGAGAAACTACCTTTTTCCATACCTGATAATGGTATCTTTACCCACAGGTGTGGTGCTTGGGGTGCACGTATCCAAAAAAGATACTCATCACCTTGTGAAATTCTCACTTCTGCAGGACCACCAAGCAATGCAGACATTTGTTCAGATCTATAAGGGTATAATCCTGCATTAGCTAAACCAAAATTGTAGGCGTCCTCTTCACGGTAAACACCAATGCCCGTTTCAATATGAAAAGCCTTGGCCATTTTCGGGCTTAACTTGGCATCATCAATATCAATAAAAACAACACGTATCTGTTTTGCCAACAATTGATTCATTTGTTGCTGGTTTGGCTCAATAACATAAAGTGCAAAAGAAATGTAGGAAACGATTTGATTGATAAAGAGTAAAAAACCTATCAATAAAACAGTTTGGCCAAAAGCACTGCGTGGCAATATTTTCATATAAATAACTTAACTTGAAAGAATAAACTAAGCCGGGCTACCATCGGGCACAAACACATAACCTAAGCCCCAAACAGTTTGTAAATATCTTGGCTTAGCAGGGTCTTCTTCAAGCATTCGACGCAACCGTGATACTTGCACATCAATACTACGTTCTAATGCTGAATAATCTCTACCACGTGCAAGATTCATTAATTTATCACGAGATAACGGCTCTCGAGGATGAGTAACGAGTGCTTTAAGCACCGCAAATTCACCACTTGTTAAAGGCATGCTAATATCGTCTTTTTGCATTTCACGCGTCGCTAAATTTAAATGATAGCCACCAAAGCTAATAACATTCTCTTCTAACGCAGGGGCTCCAGGAGCTTCTTGAGTCCGACGTCGTAATACCGCTTTAATACGGGCAAGTAACTCTCTTGGGTTGAATGGCTTAGGCATGTAGTCATCTGCACCTAGCTCTAAACCAATAATACGATCAACCTCATCACCTTTAGCGGTTAACATGACAATAGGGATATTATTGGAGTTTTGACGCAAACGACGACATATGGATAAACCGTCTTCACCAGGTAACATTAAGTCGAGTACTAATAAATGAAAATTTTCACGTTCAAGCAAACGATCCATCTGCTCGGAATTAGCGGCACTTCGTACTGTAAAACCTTGCTCAACTAAATAACGCTCTAACAATGAACGCAAGCGCATATCATCATCTACTACTAAAATTTTAGGTGTTTCTTGAGTCATATTTTGTATCACCTTGCTCGATTTCCTTTCATAATAAATATATATCGAATGCTAATCAATGTGCATGATTTTTAGTGCACTTTGAGTATCAGCCTTTATAAGTTAACGCTACTATAAGTGATATTGCTTACAATAAGAAACGGGCAAAAGTAAAACTGGCTAAGTATTTGTTACAATTTATGTAATTTCTAAACCAATTAGGATTATTTTAAGTAATGAATACTTTGCTCTGTTACACATTGCGTGAAACTTTTTTTGCGTTCGTTATGTGAAAGAGAAAATACCGCTTGTTTAACTAAATGCATTTTTTGCTCTCGCTCTACTTTAGGCAAGTGGGCAAGCTGCTCTTGAAAACAACCTAACAAACCAAAATTTAATGCCACATCTGACTGCATAGTATCTTCGCCCAAACAGTTTCCAAGCTTTTCAGCTAAGGTATTTTTATCCATTTCTGTAATTAAAAAATTGAGCTTGTAGTCGACTTTATCGAATTCCCTCACCTGATTACAAACGAAAAACATATCAGCAACCGCAACAACAGGAATTAACTTTTGATGTTGTTCACTAAATCGTTCTTTTAGCCACTCATTATGTGCCTTCTCATTGCGAGGGCTAACTTCGACAGGATTGCTTGTTGTATTTACAGAAAAAAACCACCACGCTTGGCTCGGTAAAGCGTAACAAGCAAGTACAATTAATAACGATTTTAACAGTATTTTCATATAACTAGGCTCTAATAGTTAGGTTTTATCTTTATTGATATATTGTGCAACACAGCTAAAACTAAGTATAGTTAATCTCTGTTTAAAAAATGTAGGAAACCTTATGAGACTTCTTTTTAAAACCCTTTTTTTAACTCTCTCATTTTTACTTAGCTGTCATATTGCTAACGCTAATGAACCGATAATAGAATTTGAACAAGCAATGGCACAACATAAAGGTAAAGTTGTTTACGTAGATTTTTGGGCTTCTTGGTGCGTCCCTTGTCGTAAATCTTTTCCATGGATGAATGCTATACAAACAAAACATCAAGAACAAGGGTTTGTGGTATTAAGCATTAATCTGGATGCAGAGGAGAAGTTAGCCAAAATTTTTTTACAACAAACATCTGCTAACTTTGCAATTATTTATGATGCAAAAGGAAAGTTAGCGCGACAATTTAAAATAAAGGGTATGCCAAGCAGTTACTTATTTGATCGCCAAGGTAAGCTCATTAGTGCTCATACTGGCTTTAATGGTAAAAAGCAGCAACAGTATGAAAATGAGATTGTGCAAGCGCTAGCACAATAAAATGAACGCGAAAGAATAGCGCTGAAAAAACTGAAAATTATAAAAAGAGTACTTTATTATCAACGTTTAGGGTCTATGACTTTCGTGTATTCTTGGTGTACTTCACCCAAATGTAAAGGCCGCTTATTGATAAAACAATCAATAACAAAGCGATAAAATCCATAAAAAATACGCCTATATCACCTAGAATTCGGCCACTATGGCTATCAATAATGATGCGCTCTAGTGTTAGGAATTGTGCACGATACGCCAATTCAGCCTGTTGTGTTTTATCATCGGATACCTGTTCAGGTTGTAACCAATTTGGTGCAATTAATGGCTGGATAATTTGCCAATCAAAAAAGTCGCTATCCGTTTGATAATAACCATCGGCACTAGCAACTACCACCTGTCCATTATTAATACTCATTGTTTTTATCGTTTCAGGAACTCCTGATTCAGTACCAAGCATATCAACTAATTCACCGTTCAGATCATATAAGAAAATACTTTGGCGAGTAGCAATAATAAAAACTTTTTGCTGATTATGTTTCAATGCTATCTGGCCAACGCTAACAACTGCCGCGTCGCTTTCAAACAACATATTCCCTTTATACCAGACGCTATTATTAATAACTTGAATAGCTTGTTGTTGATAAAAACGAATGTCTTGAGGAGCGGAAATACCGTAATGATCAAGTAACAGTGTGCTTTTAATCGGTTGGTGCGCTAGCGATAAACCGTCAGTATGGTTAAGAGCGACTCCCGTCACGGATAAAAAAACAATGAAAAAGGCCGCAAAAACGCCCAACTTACGATGCCATTTTCTAAAGGTGCGATTTAAGTGTTGAGAGAATGGTTTAACAGTTTTTTTCATAAATATACAGCTACTAAATAAAGGCTTATTAAGCTAGAGAATAAAAAATAAGTCGTTATTTTGCCTGAGCAGGCAGGTTTTAGCTAGTCTCGGTTTTAAAGAGTAACTTTAGTGTTTAACCACAAAGCAAGTCTGGCGACTTTTGTAGTTGCTCTTACCGATAAGGTTGCCCCGGTAATGCCATCAATATGCTGACTGAGGGTTTTATCTTTTGTCAGTGTTGCCTGTGCAAATTGTTCACTATAAAAATCGTGGCGCACTTCATCACCTCGGGTTTCTCTAAAAGTGAGGACTTTAAGCTGTTTAATTGCATCTTTATGAATATGAACGGCGATAGTGATTGGTTTTTCTTTACCCACTTCATTTAGAATCCAGACGTTATCATTAGCTTCTTGCCAGTAACGAACCCGCATACGACTGTATTTATGACTAAGAATTTCTGCAATTGTTTTTTTATCTTCCGCACTTAACCACAAGACTTGCACCGCAGGTACTTGCTCACGAAAAATTCCCTTAAGGAATTCCTCAGATGTTTGATATACCCCTTTAGCCATAACGTTCATCGCTAAAAGACAGTATAAAAGTACAAAAAATAAAATTTTCTTCACAAATCTACTCTTAACTTTAATGAAGATTTAATATCACTGGAATGAATTTATAGTTCAAATAAGAGTGAGAATAAATTTTCATTGGTAATAAGCTCAACACTGCACAAAACAGCGTTGAGCTACTTAGCTTAACAGTTTATTTATTTGAACTAAAACTGATAGCCAAAACCTAGGTTGAAGCCTTTAGAGTCTTTAGAACCACCTAAGTCTTCATAATCCGCTTTTAACACTACGTCTTCATGTAAAAAGTAGCTAACACCAACATTTGTTGATTCAACAGTAGTTGAATCGCTGTTACCTGCGTTGTTGTCATACTCTGCATAGCGAGCAAAAACGCCTACTTTTTCACTAATTCTGTAAGAAGGTTCAAGATACCAACCTGTTTGCTCATCACGACCTAACGCTTTTGCTTCATCACCATTGATGTCCCAACGCGCGTATAAAGCACGAACGGTGAAATCATTAACTTGATAAACAGCATGCGCTTCAAGTAATGTTGCATCTGCTGTATCAATAGGGGTGTCAAAATTATTGCCACCTTGAGTAATATCTGTTTGGTACTGTACCGTCGCCGCTAGCTCTAAACCAGTAATGGCGGTATATTTAATACGACCAGTATAAGCAAGGTTTTCTGCTGTTGCTTTAGCCACTTTTTGACGACCGTTTCGAATTTTAAAATCATCACCAACTTCTAAACCACTAGTCACAGCACCATCAAGACTTACACCGCCTGCAGGCTTGTAGTTAAATGATAAACCAGCTTCCCACCAGGTAGCAGGAATAATGTTTTTCTCAACACCGTTACGTTCAACACCATAGAATGTTGGTGGCTCATGTGTTTCATTGATAATGCCAACAGGAATTAAGAATAAACCAACTTTAGAGCTAGTCGTTTCATTAATATCAACTTCAACGTAGGCTTGTTCAAGTTCAACTTCCCCTGACTTTCCTTCACCAGCGATAGAATGCTCTAATTCAAATTCAGAGAAAAAACGTACGCTGTCAGAAAATTCATGGCCGAAAAACAATACAAAGCGGTGAAAATCTATCTTAGCATCTTGATCTTCATAGTTGTTGTAATGTAATTCACCATAGCCACCAATTGTAGTGTTAGCAAACATACCGCCATCACTTTCAGCAACTACTTCAACTTGATCAGCTGTTGCTTCAAGTTTTTTTTCTGTTTCATTTAAACGTTGTTCAAGTGACTTAAGCACTTCTTGCTGTTGAGTAATGACTTTACGTAACTCAGTAGTTTCTTCGCTAGCGATAGCAGCATTACTGGTAAGCAATGTTGCAATAACCGAGGCTATTAATGTTTTTTTCATGTTATTTATCCAGAAAGTTATGTTATTTAGTGTGTCTTATATTTATTTTGGGTTATTAAACCACAAACCAAATAACAATCAATAGCATTTGCATTATTTATTAGATTAAAAAGTTCTTTATTGATTTATATCAGAGAAATTATGGATAAATGTGCTACTAAAACGAAAAAACCTATTTCAGTTACACTGAAATAGGTTTTTAAAGAAGACCCACTAAATTAATGGGTATAACAAGGCAATTAACTATTTTTGTTGTATATGTACATCACGCTGCGGGAATGGAATGCTGATACCTGCTTTATCAAATTCAACTTTCACATTTTCCATCATATCGAAGTAAATACCCCAGTAATCTGCTGCATTTGCCCAAGGACGAACAAATAGATTAACTGAACTTTCACCGTGTTCACCAACCCAAATATCTACAGCTTGGTCTTTAAGTACACGTTCATCAGCTTCAATTATTGTACGTAATAGTGCTTTTGCTTTAGCAATATCATCGTCATAACCAATACCAAAAACCATATCAACACGGCGAGTACCGTTAACATTAATATTGGTTACACAACCATTAGATAACAAACCATTTGGAATAATAATACGTTGGTTATCAAAGGTTTTTAAGATGGTATTAAAAATTTGAATTTCTTCAACGCTACCGACATAACCTTGTGCTTTGATCGCATCGCCATTTTTAAACGGACGAAATAATAAAATTAATACACCACCGGCAAAGTTAGCCAAACTACCTTGCAACGCTAAACCGATTGCTAAACCAGCAGCACCTAAAATGGCAATAAACGACGCGGTTTGAATGCCAAGCATAGAAGCAAGAATAATAATTTGAACCGCTTTTAATAACGTACTTAAAATACTTAATAAAAACTGGTGTAAAGTAATCTCAACTTTTTTCTTTTCTAATCCTTTACCTACTAAGCTCAGCACTCTTTTGATAATAAAGTTACCGACGAAATAAACAACGATGGCTAATAAAAATTGTACGCCGAATTGCAGTCCCATCTCACCAAGCATTTGCATATAATGTTCGATTTTTTCTATATTGATTTCCATGAAAATGATATCCTAAGCCATGTTAAATAATAGTTAAATTTGAAGTTAACCTTTGATTTACAATTGTAAGCTTTCTACAAAATGGTGTAAATTATAATCCGCTTTATTTTCAGCCTTCAGTACATTTTATATTAACCCTAACAAGGAACGTCCTTTATTATGACAACCCTGCTGTCCTTTTTTACCCACAAGTTTTTTAAAGTATTGTTAGCTTTATATGTAGGCTTGTTTATATGTATTTGGCTAATTTCTTCTCCCGTAGCAAAACACTTTATTATCCCTGTTTTAGCTGAACATCAATTACAGCTATCGGATGACGCAAGTATCCGATTTAATCCATTCTTAATGCGTATCACCCTTAGTGATATAGACTTATCAAGTACAAAAAGCAAGCAACAAGAAACTGTGTTTGCTTTAAAAGAATTAACACTACAAGTAGCCTTGTGGCAATTGGCGTTTGATAAGATTGTATTAAGTCAGTTCTCACTTACCCAAGGTACCTTGAAAGTTACTCAACATGCTGACCATATAGTCATTGCCGGTATAACAATTCCCTCGGCTACGGAAGAAGAAATTGAAGTAGTGAGTGAGCAATCAAATCAACAAGTAAATAAAGAAGCAATTAACCAGACAGCAGCAAGTTTTCCATACCAGCTTGTACTACCTGATTTTATCTTAAGCCAATTTGCTATTGAAATAGAGCTAAACGATCAAAGCACAAACAGTAAAACTCATCATTTAGAGATTAAAAAACTCGCATTAAGTCAAATAAAAGCAACTGAAACTAAGCAAGAAGGTAACTTAGCCTTGTCCGCTTTAGTTGATAAAACCAACTTATCATTTACTGCAAATACGCAATTATCATCTGGTAAAGGTGATATCCACAGTAATTTACTGATCGAAAATTATCCGATTGAAAAATTAGCTCAGCATGTCGAGCAACTTACTGAATTGCAAGGCACTGTTTCATTTAAGAGTCAGCAATCAATCACGCTTGCCGAGCAAGGGATAAACTTTAGACTACAAGAAGCCAACTTAACATTACAAGATCTATTGTTAGGTATAGCTGAGCAGCGTTTTACTCTACAGAGCTTACAACAAAACTTCTCAGATGTTGCTGTTGACCTGACAGATAGAAAAATCACTCACTTAGCAGGTAAGAGCAGCATAAAACTTACCGAAGCCCTTCTTCGCCAAAATAAGAGCAAAGCGACAATTACCGCTTTTAAGCAACTTAGCTTAGATGATATCAATTTTGTGTTAGATGAAGAGCCCAGCATTGATATCACCGATATCGTTCTAGATGGTTTATTGTTTTCTAAAAAAGTAACTTTAGCTGATGGTGTAGCCCAAAAAGCAATGGATAGAATTAACAAACTTGCTGCAGAAGATGGACTTGATATCGCTGCTGAAGCAATTGTGAAGTTGCCACCGGTTATGCAACTAAAACAATTAACATTAAACAACTTACATATTCACGAAAAAAGCATTGATATCAATAGTATTATTTTTGACACCTTAAATGGAGAAATTATCATTAAGGAAAACAAAGATATTGCTAACCTAATTATTTTAGCTGAAAAAGCAAACGATGAAAGCTCTGCGCAACCGACTATTTCTGAGGAGGTTTCTGCTGTCGAGACTGAACTTAAAATAAAAGAAGCTCAAGCGGAACGTGATGGTTTTGTTTTTAGTTTCAAAGAGCTTCGCTTTATTAATGACAGTTCATTTGCTTTTACCGACTTCAGTGTTGATCCAATTTATCAGCGAACTTTATTTCTAGATACCCTAGATGTAGGTGCTTTGAGCAATAGAAAAGAAAGCAAGCAAGAGCAAACGCCGTATACGCTCGTAGGTCGTAGTAATAAGTACGCCAACTTCAACTTGTCTGGTTATGTACAGCCTTTCTCAGACATAGCGACTTATCATCTTAAGGGAGACTTTAAAGAGTTTTCATTGCCCGCTATTTCGTCCTATCTAAAAGCGTCAACGGGTATTGAAGTAAAAACAGGTCAACTTAATACTGCTTTGGACTTAACCCTTACTGATGATGAAGTTGATGGAAATATTGTCATATTGCTACAAGCGTTAGAAACAGCCTTGGTTGATAGTGAAGAAGCAGGTAACTTAATTGATCAAGGTGCATTACCATTAAATATGGCAATGGGTATGCTAAAAGATGGCGATGGTAATGTAGAACTTGATGTGCCACTAAGTGGTTCGATCTCTGATCCAAATTTTGGTTTAAGCAGTATAGTTACTTTAATCACCAAAAAAGCCATTATGTCAGCGACACAAGATTATTTAATGACCACTTTTGTTCCTTACGCCAACATAGTTTCTATTGCGATAACAGCGGGTGAATTTGCCTTAAAATTACGCTTTGATGATTTAGAGTACCAAGTAAAACAAGTTGAGCCAGATGATCACCAGAGCGCTTACTTAAATGACTTTATTGCCTTGATGCAAGATAAAGAAGATACCCGTGTCACGATTTGTGCTATCAGCACACCAGCAGATATAGGCTTAAAAGCAGGTGTTTCTGTAGAAAAAAAATCAGATATCAAGAAGTTACTCGACATTGGCGAAAAGCGTGAACATGCCTTTAAAGATCATTTAATTGAACAAGGCAAGATTGATTCATCAAGAATTTTATTCTGTAAACCTCAAATAGATAGCGATATAGGTGCAATACCACGCATAGGAATATCTGTTTAATTTATGGCTATCAATATTAATTCAATGTAGTAATATCAAGTAGTTAAATTAAATTATTTAAGCAACTAGTTAAATAAAAAGGGAAATTTGAGAATGAAAGGGTTTAGTCAATTTTTTATACCGTTATTGTTACCATTACTTTTAAATAGTCATATTGCATTAGCAACGAATGTAGAAACGACCAACCAAGAAATAATTAAAAATCAGCACGGTAAACTCGTCTGGGCTGACCTATACACAGGCGACGTTGAAGCTTCACTTAAATTTTACCAAAAGACCTTTGGTTGGACAGTAAAAGCATTTGCAAAAGAACAGGCAAAATATCATTTACTGTACGATAATGGCCAGGCTATTGCTGGCGTACTTGCGCGTAATTCAAAGCGTAACAAAACAGATAATGCATTATGGGTTGGCAGCATAGATACTGATAATGTCTCAAGTAGAAGTGAACTAGCCGCTAAAAACAAAGCCACGATAATTTTAGCGCCCCATGATTTTAAACTTTATGGTAAAAGATCGGTATTAGCAGATCCACAAGGCGGTGTAATTGCCTTGCTTGAGTTAGATCTGACTAACAAAAACCACCAAAAAATTAGTAGCAAGTGGGATTGGGCTCAGTTATTTAGTACTGACACCAAACAAGCCGCTTTATTTTATCAAGATACTTTTGCTTACACCCTAGAACCGATTAATAGCAAAAAAGATAGCTTCTTTTTAATACAAGCAGAAATGGTTCAAGCCAGTATTGTAAAACTACCTGACTTATTTGAGCAAAGAGATCGCTGGGTCAACTTTATAGAAGTTGAAAACATCGATACGACTCTATCAAAAGCGAGTGACAACGGCGCAACCATCATTTATCAACCAGAAAGTATCGGTTTAGCCATCATTGCAGATCCTAATGGCGCATTACTTGGTTTAACACAGCAGGAGAGTGAATAATGAAGCAATTTAAGACCTTATTACTCGCCTCTACCCTTGCTCTCGGTGCTCTCTTATTAACTGCATGTGAAAATACTCATGTGAGTGGTTCAATGAGCTATGGTGTGGGGTACGGTGCTGGTTATCCAATGTATTATGGTAACGGTTATCATCGTCATACTAACGTTGTCGTTGTTAAACCAGCTAGAAATAACCGTTCTCGACCGGTCAGAACTCAAAGACGTTAGTCTAGTCAGATTATTTTATCTATCACTACACATGATTGAAGAGAGACGCTTTTGAAAATAATGACACGCCAGGATAATTTTATTTATCTTACTTTTGCTTTAATTTTATTATTACTTGGCACTTCATTAGCGCAGCAGTTTTTTGAAGGTTCGATACAAAGATTAGTACAATCTGCCACTATAGTGACGCTTTTAGTTGCTGTTTGGGGGGTAGATTCAAAAGATTTCGTTCTGCGTAAAACCTTTATTTTCCCTATCGCTATTTTGTTCTTCTCATTTTTTGGCGCTTGGCTTGATGATGCTGGCTTTGACCAAATTTATCTACTCTTACTGCTAAGTTTCTTTATCTCCACTGCCCTGCGTACTGCTAAACAAGTATTATTTACTGGTGCTATTGATGGGAATAAGATTTTAGGGGCCATTTGTTTGTATTTATTAATGGGACTAATTTGGGCGGTATTATACACCTTGATTCAACTGACTTTTCCTGGCTCATTTACTAATATAAGCAGTAACAATGAATGGTTTAGCTTATTTCCTGACTTCATTTATTTCTCTTTTGTTACTATCACAACGTTAGGTTTTGGTGATATTTCACCTCTCTTACCTATTTCAAGGTTTTTAGTTTATTTTGAAGCAATCGTTGGACAGTTTTACTTAGCGATATTAGTGGCCAGCTTAGTGGGATCACATATGAGTAATTTCGGCGCAAACCATAATTCACCTCAGCAGAACTCACCGCAACATAGGTCAACTAATAATAACCCGACTAAAGATAACCATTTGAAAAATTAACTGAATGAACCACCTAACGCGGGTTCCTAGTACTCATCCACCAAGCAAACATAATAAAAAGTAATTAACGTAAGGAAACTTCAATGAAAAACCAACAAGAGTTAACCAGTGATCAGGCATTCAACCGCCGAGTTATTGATATAGCCATTAAGCTTGCCGCCATGGCGATGATCATCCTATGGTGTTTTTCCATTATTAGGCCTTTTATATTAATTACCATTTGGGCTGCTATTTTAGCTGTCGCTTTATACCCTTTGCATGAAAAACTCACTGCAACACTTAAAGGTAATAAAAAAATAGCTTCCACCATTATTGCTTTAGTAGGAATATCGCTTATCGCAATCCCATCAATTAACCTTTCTTCTTCTGCTATTGATTCTGCACAACATATTTATACTGGTATTGAAGAAGGTACTTTAAAAATACCAGCCGCTGATGAAAGCATTAAAGAATGGCCATTGGTAGGTGAAAAACTGTTTAACCTTTGGCAGGATGCATCGCAAGATATCCAAAAAGTTGCAGGGCAATATCCTGATCAACTAAAATCACTTTCAAGCACCTTGCTGTCAGCCGTCGCAGGTATTGGCGGTGGTATATTACAATTTATTGTTTCATTAATTATTGCCGTAGTCTTTATGGCTAAGTCAGGCCCACTACATCAAGGTGTGAGTAAGTTGATGCGCCGCTTAATGAATGACTTTGGCGATAGAACAATTAGTACCACCATTGCGACTATTCGAAGTGTTGCTACTGGCGTACTTGGTGTTGCAGTGATTCAATCACTATTATCCGGTGTTGGCTTGATGATTGCTGATATTCCAGGCGCTGGTATCTGGGCAATTGCTGTACTGATATTAGCTATAGCGCAATTACCACCCATCATTATTTTAGGTCCTGTTGCCGCGTATTACTTTTCAGTTGCAGATACTACGCCTGCGGTCATGTTTTTAATCTTTAGCATTATCGTTAGCGCTAGTGATGCTTTCCTAAAACCACTATTTTTAGGGCGCGGCATGAGTATCCCTATGTTAGTTATTTTACTTGGCGCTATTGGCGGCATGTTACTTTCAGGGATTATTGGCTTGTTTGTTGGTGCTGTCGTATTAGCGTTAGGTTATGAGCTAATGATGGATTGGTTAAGTCATACTCCTGACAATGAAGAAGTAAATGCTGAAGCTGAGCAAAGCGAATCTTAAGTAAGTTAACTCAAGAATTTATTCATAAGCTCACAAGATGAGTCACGCTATTAGTCTCATAAAATAAAAGCGGCATAACCAGTAATGGTTATGCCGCTTTTTTTACTTTGATTTTTATTTATTGATTTAAATACATTACTTTTTCAACGTTACCGGTAACTCACCCAGCGCTTTATTTTCATTAAAAATAACTGCCATGCTGGCATTAAACCCTGGGCTTATACTCTGCTTATTTTCCCCTTCATAAATTCTGTCATCAAAGTTGAGCAATACACCATCAGCGAGTTCACTGTACTCATTTATCAAAAAGGGAGAGCCTTTAGCAATAAGTATTGAGGGCGTTTTTAGCTTATGCGCTAATGTTAATTGTTGCTTTAAAAACGTCGCATAGGTCAGTTTTTCCTGCTGCTGAGCAGCACTACCGTAACTTGGCGTTAAATCATCCATACCACCTAAATCAACTAAACTGGCGGTTTTAATGTCAAGGGTAGCTATAACGACATCTGCTTCACTTAACTGCGACTTCATTTGTTTACTTTTCTCGCTATCATCGACAATGTTATCAGCAATAAAATGACTCATTTGGATTTCTTCAACGTCACTTTTGGGCATTATGCTTTGTAATACCTTGTTTGTGGCATAAGTTAAGGCAGCAAGTTCTTGCTTATTTGCAACAACTAAATGTAATCGCTTAATACCTGCTGAAGTAAGAGGTAACAGCTGATTATTTTTCAATAAAGTTACCGCTGCACTGGCGAGTGCTTGCTCTGTAATAATGTGATTTTTATTGGCAATGATGGTATTAGCTGATGCTAGTTGTTGTGCTACAGACTTACCGTCTAACTCAACATATTGCTTTTTATATCGGTTTAATCTCGCAATGGATTGTTCAAACTCAGCTAATTGGTATTCGTCTAGTTCAATGCGCAATGTTAAGGCCTTGGCCACGGCTTTTATATAGTGATAAAAATTGTCGATGTCTTTTGGTGTTCTCACTTTAAAGGGCATCACTGCTATGTCTGCACCCGCAACAAAGGTTTCAACAACTGCCTCAACATCGGTAAAAAAGTGTGTTACGCCTGCCATATCAAGAGCATCGGTCGCAATAATGCCTTCAAACTTCATTTCTTCTCTTAACAATGTTGTTAAAATTTTACGAGACATGGTTGCTGGACGCATTAGTTTATCGCCACTTTTACTAACAAATAAACTGTTATCAAGGGTCGGGTATTGAATATGAGCTGTCATGATCATGGCAGGATTAGCGTGTTCAATAGCCCAAGCAAAGGGAGCAAGATCAACCTGATCTATGGTCGCCCTATCATGATCAACTCGAGGTAACCCTAGGTGACTATCAACATGGGTATCACCATGGCCAGGAAAGTGCTTCAATGTAGCCATTACACCTTGTGCTTGAATGGCTGAAACCGCGCTAGCACCAAGTTCTGACACTTGACTTGCTGACTCCCCAAAAGACCGTGTATTTATCACTGGATTAGAAACATTGGTATTTACATCAACGACTGGGGCATAGTTATTATTGATTCCTAAAGCTTTCAGTTCTTTAGCGATAACGGCGTTAACTTGCGTAGCAAAGTGAGTCCCATGTTGAGGGTAACTAGCACCAATGGCCATGTTTCCGGCAAACCCGGTCATTTTAGCAAAACGTGCCACTCGACCCCCCTCTTGATCCATGGAGATAATCAAGGGCTTTCCATGCGCTGACTTTACAGCTGCTTGTTGAATATCATGGGTTAACTTAACCACTTGTGCTATTTCTTGCACATTTTCAGCAAACAAAACGATACCCCCGACATTACTGGTGCTGATCATCTGCGCAAGTTCTTTGGGTAGCTCTGTCACGGCTTGTCGACAATGTTTCGACGTTGGCACACTGGCTTTGCCATTTACGTCCGGGCAAAAGTAGCGAATATCAAGAGACATTCTTTGCGCGATGTTGCGCTCAAATTGAGTAAATGTCGGAATACTAATAGAATTATTGATCATATTTTTTTCTGCTGCCTGACTTTGACAAGCGCTAAGCGCAATTGAAACCAGTATTACTAGCGCACTTGGCACTAAGTAAGTTCGTTTATTACTAGGTAGATTAGTCAATAAATTACGCAATAAACGATTGGGTAATTTACTTGTTAAATAAGTCTTTAAGGTGTTTGGGCGATTATCCATTAAAGATAAAACCTACTTACTAAAAGCAAGAACATACTTTACCAGTTTGTTGATACCAACCGCCGCTTCACTGATCGATTCAGCAAGCATATAGGCTGGTGTTGTCACTATTTTATGTGCCTCATCAACAACAATATCAGCAACATCACAATCAATATGTGTTAAACCTTTGGCAGAGATTAATTTCGCCGTTGCACTATCTTTGCCAATAGTTCCTTTTACCCCTGCTGGGTAAATCAGGGGTAATAACGCTGGTGCAATACACATAAAGCCCGCTGGTTTTTCTACTCCGGCAAACGCTTTAGCTGCGCTTAATACTTGTTCATTCACACTATAGTTATCATTATCTAAAGCGAAACTACTTAAATTTTTCGCTGCGCCAAAACCACCGACAAAGATGATGGCATCAAATTCTTTCTCATTAAGCTCTATTAAATCTTCTACATCGCCACGACCAATTCGTGCTGCTTCAACAAGTACATTGCGGCTTTCATTTTCACTCACTTCACCTGTAAGATGATTTATAACATGATGCTGAGCTATGTTCGGTGCAAAACAACGGTAAGTACCGCCCTGCTGTGATATCGCAAGTAATGTAATGACTGCTTCTTGAATTTCACTGCCATCATAAACACCACAACCACTGAGAATAACTGCTATATTTTTCATTTTTAATCCTTGCTTTAATCTATTTTTTATTGTCAAACCATATCATTAGCTGACAGCTTAATACTACCAGTACCGCGAAGAACATTAACAAAGCGAATGGCTTAGAACTACCATCGTAAAAGAACGCTAAAATAGGGCCTGCTAACGCGCCAATCCCCCAACGAAGCGTACCAATAACCGCGGTAACTGTCCCTGAATGTGCAGGGAATTTAGTCAAAATTAAGGCATCGCTATTTACTGCTACCATGGAAATGCTCCCCATAAGTGGGAATATGGCGACAACAGTATAGATTAACGATAACTCAAATACATTTACCAGCATCAATGCTGTTGCGGCGATTGTCGCTAAAGACAAACCAAAACGTAACATTGTCCTTGAACCTTTGCGTACTACAAAACGAGTATTAGTAAAATGTGCGGTCATTAACGCCAGAATATTTAAAGCAAACAACAAGCTAAACTTGTATTCTGACACCTCAAAAAAAGTTAAGTATACAAAAGGAATTGCGGTTATATAAGCGAAAAAAGCTAGTGCGATCATCATTGATGAGATGATATCTAATCGAGCTTCTGCATTGCTCAATACAATTTTGTAGCGCTGAATAAAGCTCATCTCAACTTTTTTAACTACTGGCCCTTCTGGCAAGGTCACATCGCTTGCATTAGGTAAATAGTAGCTAACCAATACCAGCACAATGAGGCTGTAAGCAGCTAATACATAAAAGATAAGTTGCCAGCTATGTGCCAGTAACAGCACACTGCCTATGCTCGGCGCTATCATAGGCGCTAACATCATGATCATGCTGACATACGAAAGCCCTTTCGCAGTATCTTTACCGTAATATTCACGCACCGCCCCCGGAACAACTACGGTGGCGGCACTGCTGACAAAAGCTTGAAAAAACCGAACGGTAAGAAATTGCTCTATATTACTGACAAAAGGTAATAATAAGCTGGCGATAAAAAACCCGCCTATACCCAACAAAACAAGGTTTCGACGAGGATGTTTATCCGCCATTGGCCCGAATAATATCAAGCCAAGCGCATAACCTAACAAGTAAATGCTTAAGCTATTTTGCACCATACTCATGGGGGTATTTAAATGCACTGCTAGCGTTGGCATAGCAGGTAAGTACATATCTACTGCTAAAGGTGACACCGCTAATATTGATGCCAATAAGGGTAATAATAACTTTAAAGAGACTTTAAGCTGCGCAGAGGGTGCAGCCATACCTTCATGTTTCAATGGCGTATTACTAGCTACGGCTTTTATATCTGACGTTTGCTTGTTTGGTACTGTCATTTTTCTTCCAACAATTGTGCTGCTTTTTGTTTGCTCGTATATTCGTAAACCAATCGACCTAATACCTTAATAGCCGTTTCAACGTCTTCTCCCCATTGCACGCCATAACTCACCCGCATATAATTTTGATACTTTCCTGACGGAGAAAAAATTGCTCCTGGTGCAAAGCTAACCCCCTGCGTTAATGCCTGTTGGAAAAACTCACCTGTTTTTACATGTGATTGACAGCGCAGCCACAGCACACTGCCTCCCAGAGGTTTTGAAATACAGACCTCTGGTGGGAAATGCTCCGCAATTAACGCCCGCATACGTTCACAGTTATATGTAAGTGTTTTTCGAAGTACGCAAAGATGACGATCGTAATCGCCACTCAATAAATACTCATTTAATGTCCATTGTTGCAACATAGGTGTCGAAGCTGACTGTGCTCGCTTAATTCGTTTTGCTTGTTCTTCAAACTTACCTGGTAATAACCAGCCAATGCGATAACCGGGCGCTGCTGTTTTTGAAAAAGAAGAACAAGTCATCACCAAACCTTTCTCAGAATACAACTGTGCAGGTTTTGGCTTGTTATCACTAAAGTATATTTCGCTATAGACTTCGTCCTCAATTAAAGGGATATCATGTTGCTCTAATAGCGAGACCATCGCTTGACGTTGTTCATCGCTTTTCATTGACCCTAATGGGTTGTTTATCGCCGTTGAAAACAAACAGGCCGTAATCTCATACTGGTTAATTGCCTCGGTTAAATCTTCAACACAAACACCATCTTCATTGCAGGTATATACTTCAAGTGCTCTCATACCTAATGTTTCGATTAACTCAATAATGCCAAAAAAGCATGGCGATTCGATGGCAATAATATCACCACGTTTTGCTACACATTGCAGGGCAATAGACAGTGCTTCTTGCGCGCCATTAGTGATAACAATATCATCTGGATTTATTTCAACACCTTGGTCTTGATAGCGAAAAGCCAGTTGCATACGTAATTTGGCATCACCCGTTACTGGGCCATAACTTACAGCTTTCTCTGAGACTTTACTTAATACTGAGCGCATTAGTCTGGCAAGCGCTTTATCAGGTGGGTGTGCTTGAATAGGGTTTGAAATTCCCAAGGCAACGGTATCAGGTAAATGCACTGCGGCATGAACCTGTTCAATCATACTGCGACTTTGCACTTCTACCGGATCACATTGTGCCCATTTAGCGGGTCTTGGTTTTAATGTTCGAGCTTGAACTGCTTGCAGATAATAGCCTGACTGTGGCTTTGCACAGACTTGGCCTTGCCTTTCCAATTCAATATAAGCCTGCTTAACTGTTGGTACGCTTATATCAAATTGGCGACTTAATTTACGCAAGCTAGGCAGCTTATCACCCGGATGCAAGGCACCTATTTTCTGTTGGTGTTCTATAAAATCAATAACTTGTTGATATAAATATGCAGAGGAACTTTTATCTAATAATTTCATCTTTATGGCCTTTGCTACCAACCAAAACTGTATAGGTTGCATTTTCATATTTCTGTATATGTTATTAAACCAAAATATCCTTAAAATGTCACGCTTATCCTATTCATGGAGTGGCAAAGTCAATGAACAATACTTTTTTATACGTAATTACCGTCATAATCTGGGGATCAACCTGGATTGCCATTAATTACCAACTAGGTGATGTCGCAGCTGAAGTCTCTATTGTGTACCGTTTTGGCCTAGCAGCTTTGTGTATGTTCGCCTATTGTCGTTTCAAAAAATTGCCACTTAAATTTTCTGCCAAACAACATCTGCAACTATTTGCCTTTGGTTTAACCTTATTCGGCTTTAATTATTATTTACTTTATAGTGCACAGAGCCATATCAATTCAGCCTTAACTAGTATTGCCTTCTCAACATTGATGATGGTTAATATTCTTAATGCACGTATTTGGTTTAAAACACATATTTCTAGCCAAGTTTATTATGGTGGTGCACTTGGTTTACTGGGTATCGTTACTTTATTTTGGCCACAAATTAGTAGTGTTCATTTTGGGGATAGTACTTTACTAGGATTAGGCTTGTGTCTAATTGGTGTGCTGTTCGCTTCTACCGGCAATATGATTTCGATTAAGAATCAACACGACAGCATGCCAGTACTACCCGCCACAGCCTGGGGTATGATGTATGGCTGTATATTTATGCTAATAATTGCACTTATTCAAGGTCAAACTTTTAACTTTTCATTCACCTTTGAATACATCAGTTCATTATTGTATCTATCAATATTCGGCTCTGTTATTGCCTTTGGTTGCTATTTAACTTTATTAGCCCGTATTGGTGCACATAAAGCCTCGTACGCCACGATTATGTTTCCCGCTGTTGCTGTAGTTATCTCAAGTTTTGTCGAAGGTTTTATTTGGGATAGTTATACTTTTGTCGGTTTAAGCTTGATGTTAGCAGGTAACTTGGTAGTACTTGCCAAGCCTGGTATGCTAAAACGTTTCAACCCTATGAGTTTAAAACAAGTGAGCTGTAGTGATGCAAAGTAATTATACCAAGTCCATTAAGTTAGTTCCCACTCAGAGCTTGCCAGCGGTTTGAGAACAAATAGAATTTTTTTGCATATAGTCACTCTATATGAAAGAAATTCTATGCGGTTATCGAGTCGCTGGAAAGCTCCTGAAAGGCGAGTTTAAAAGGCTTACATGCTGCGTTATTGATTTTGGTAAGGGAATAACCATTATCTACAATCAATGCCTTGCCTATAAGCCTTTAAATTCTCGCTAAGCGATCACTTTCTTATACGGATTGGTATGAGTTAGCACTTTTTTCGTCAGGTTAACGGCACTGTTATTCAGTGCGGTTAACCAAAACGATTAATAATCAATCGCTATTTTAAGCTTTTACTAATAGGCAGTAGTGATTAAAGGCTGTCTCTTATACACATCTCCGAGCCCACGAGACCG
>CAJXRC010000059.1 GCA_913058405.1 uncultured Colwellia sp.
ACTATCCTCTTCGTCGGCAGCGTCAGATGTGTATAAGAGACAGGGTTTTCCCTAAGCCAGCACCTACTTTGGTCTCTTTACGTTGGAGTAAAAATACTTCACGTGCGGGTGCTGATACTTGCGCTTTAACACCTTCGATACCTGCACGTGCTTGAAGTGTCATGTCAACGCCCCACTCTTTCATATAAGCGGCAATATTCTGACTGGTCCCTTCACCTGAATGCACTAAGTACTCAGAAACATCAAAACCGATACCACCAGCACCGATAACAGCTACTTTTTTGCCTACCTTCTTTTTATGTCTTAGCACATCGATATAGTTTAGAACTTTTGCATGCTCAATACCTTCAATTGGCGGTGTACGTGGGTTTATTCCTGTCGCAATAACGACTTCATCAAAATCACTATCGTTTAATTCAGCTGCCGTTACTTTGGTGTTTAACTTCACTGTGACGCCTGTTAATTCAAGCTTGCGGGCAAAGTAACGAATAGTTTCTGAAAACTCTTCTTTACCGGGTACTTGTTTGGCAATATTAAATTGACCACCTACTTCACTGGCACCATCAAAAAGAGTTACCTCATGGCCTGCATCCGCAAGTGCGGTAGAGGCAGATAAACCAGCTGGACCTGCACCAATGACTGCAATTTTCTTCACTGTTTTTGTTGGAATTATATTAATTTCTGTTTCAAAACAAGCTCGAGGATTAACTAAACAACTAGACATTTCTCCCGAAAACACATGATCTAAACAAGCTTGGTTACAACCGATACAAGTATTGATTTCATCGCTACGACCTTGAGCTGCTTTGTTAACAAACTCAGCATCCGCTAGGAAAGGACGTGCCATTGAAATCATATCAGCATCACCATTTTGCAACACAGCTTCGGCAACTTCAGGGGTATTAATTCGATTTGAAGTGATTACTGGGATGTTAAAATGTTCTTTATATTTAGCCGTTACCCAAGTAAAGGCTGCCCGTGGCACTTTAGTTTGAATCGTAGGTATCCGCGCTTCATGCCAACCGATACCTGTATTAATAATAGTTGCACCAGCTTTTTCAATCGCTTGTCCAAACTGTACCGCTTCTTCAAAAGTACTGCCGCCTTCAACAAGATCCATCATAGATAACCGGAATATTATGATAAATTTTTCGCCAACTGCTTCGCGGATTCGACGAACCACATCAACACCAAACTTAATGCGGTTTTCAAATGCACCACCCCACTCATCATCACGTTGATTGGTTCTTAGAGCGGTAAATTGATTAATGAAGTAACCTTCTGAGCCCATTACTTCAACACCATCGTAATTAGCTTCTTGCGCTTTTACCGCCAGATCAATAAATCCTACTAGCTCTTCTTCTATCATTTCAGCGGTAGCTGCTTCAGGTTTAAATGGGTTAATTGGCGCTTGAATAGCTGACGGCGCGATAGGTTTTTTATTAAAAGCATAACGACCTGTATGTAATATCTGCATACATATCTTACTGTCATACTTATGAACTTCATCTGTTATAACTCTATGTTTAGCAATATCTTCCGCTGTTTCAATCATCTTAGTGTCGTGGTGAGTAGCACCGCGCTTAGTTGGACCATAACCACCGGTTACAATAAGACCACACCCACCTTTAGCGCGTTCACCATAAAAGGCAACCATACGTTTAGTGCCTTCGGGATGCTCTTCTAAACCCGTGTGCATTGATCCCATTAAAACTCGGTTCTTTAGTGTGGTGAAACCAAGATCAAGTGGTTCAAACAGTTTTGAAAATTGTTGCTCAGACATCGCTTACTCTCTTTATATAGCTAGTGTGAAATTTCAGGACTTTCACTGATTAAGTTAAACAAATGGGGAAATATAGCCAAGCCACTCGAAAATATTTATTTCGGGTAGCTTGTGTATAAATCCCTTAAACCAAAGTTGACACTGTCAAGTTAAGATAAATAAAAGATACACCGTAAATATGACAGTGTCAAGATTGCTTGTTTTAGGGATAATTGCTAAATTAGCCATATGAATAAACTTAATGAAAAATCAACGTATCACCACGGTGATCTTCGAGAAACTTTGCTGCTTGTTGCGACTGAAATGTTGCAAGAAAATGGCATAAAAGAAGTATCGTTACGTAAGCTTGCATCCCGCGTGGGAGTTTCCAGAACAGCACCCTATCATCACTTTAAGGATAAAAATGCCCTGCTTTGTGGCATGGCTGAAAAAGGTTTTGAACAATTACATCAGATAAACAAATGTGGTTATGAAGATGAAGAATTATCTATAAGAGAACATTTTTATCGATTTATTCATGATTACATTCAGTTTGCTCATAACAATCCTGACCTTTATGAATTAATGTTCGGACGTACTATCTGGAAAGACAAAAGTAGCACCCAGGAGCTTCGAGACTCTGCCTACCCTTGTTTTCAATTTCAAGTGGCAATGACGCAAGAATGGCAAAAGAAAGGACTATTTAATGTCGATGATAATGCCTTGCGGGTATCGCAAGTATTGTGGGGCACGGTACACGGCATAGCGAAGCTATTTATTGATGGTATTTATACAGATAACAGTAAAATTGATGAAATTTGTGATTACGCAGTCAGTATGTTTTTAGCAAATTCAAAAAAATAAGAACTCGCTAGCAGTAATAAATATTACTAATAAAGCTGTGTCCTTCTCAACTATTGCCCCAAGCATTGCCTCAGCTACTACTCTCAACTAACAACTTAATAGCAATGGCCAGCGTCATCAGCACAATTAAGGGTTTGATCAAAGCGACGCCGCGGTGAATCACTAAATTAGAACCCAGTCGCGCGCCTACTACCTGTGATGCAGCCATGGCAATAGCCAAGCTCCAGACAATATGTCCGCCCAATAAAAAGATAATCATGGACGTGGTATTTACAATTAACACTAAGGGTTTGGTAAAGGCAGTTGCTTTTCGCATGTTAAAACCACGTAATGAGGCAAAAGCAACGGCGAAAAATGAGCCCATTCCTGGGCCAAAAAAACCACCATAAAGTCCGATCCCACCACCGATAAGGGGAGCAAAAGTTTTCTCTGATATTTTCGGTGGCAAATCTTCGTCAGTAATAGTTGGAGAGAACATCATAAAAAGTGCCAATACAATAAGCAGGTACGGCATCATTACTGATAAATAGTCAGTGGATATTTGCTGTACAAAATAGGTACCTATCATAGCGCCCACAAAGGCATAACACAGTGCAGGCCTCAGGGCTTTCAAATCAATATATCCCTTTCGAAAGAAATTAATTGTTGAAGAGAGTGTGCCAAAGACACTTTGAAATTTATTGGTTGCTAACGCGTTAAGTGGAGGCAAGCCAGCCCATAATAAAACAGGTAAGACAATCGCACCGCCAGCGCCAGCAATGGAACTGATAAAGCCTGCTATAAAAGCTACGCCAATCAAGCCGATAAAAAGTGTCAGTGACAATTCGATTTTTTGCTCCAGTTTTTTGAGAGAAACCTTAACCGCTAACGATCTAAATCATCACCCTTATTTTAAGTCAGGATTTTATACTAAAACTCAAATAAAGTACGTAACGATAATAAGCTTAGTATGCTGTATTTATTAGATAATTTATAATTTTATTTTCTAATAGTGAGTATTTTTCACTGATATGATATGAACCATAATGCCTTTATACAAAGTTACCTTTTCGTATCTCAAAGTTGTTCTAATCTATCAATTAAATAATCCAAACTAATAACAGCTTTGAGTTTGAATGTAGTAGTACCCCGAAAGTGAAAGAGCCTAGCCACAAAAAGGAAACGTTTAGATAAATTAACTATTCAATTTTAAAAATAAACATAATCACCCACTATAAAATTGCAATAAGACTCCACATACACCAAAGCTAAGAACCATAAATATGATGGGAATTCTTATGGTTTTCATAGCAAATAAACCTAACATAACTAAAGCCATATCTATTGGTGTAGATACTGCGCTAGTAAAGATCGGGTCAAATAATGCTGAAAATAATAAACCAACAACTGCTGCATTAATCCCCCAAGTAGCACCTGCGATTTTCGGTCTTGAAGCAAGTGTCTCCCACACTCCTTGCAAACTTAGGACTAATAATAGGCCAGGTAAAAATATACCTACCGTAGCCATTAATGCACCAAGAATTTGATGAGGTTGTGATAATTCAGCACCTAGAAACGCTGCCAGTGTAAACATAGGGCCTGGAACAGCTTGCGCTGTCGCATACCCAAGTAGAAAGCGATCTGTAGAAATAGCATCTCCAATAGTTTGTTGTAATAAAGGTAGCACAACGTG
Organism: uncultured Colwellia sp.; assembly: GCA_913058405.1. Taxonomy (GTDB): domain Bacteria; phylum Pseudomonadota; class Gammaproteobacteria; order Enterobacterales; family Alteromonadaceae; genus Colwellia. The sequence continues at coordinate 4,299 of CAJXRC010000059.1, forward strand.
TCCTCCACCAAAAACAAGACTTCCTGCTTGGTAGAAGTCAGCAAAAACATTAAAAGGCGCTGGCAGACCAGTGACAAAAGGAAGACAAAATAAAAGAGTGATAAAGAGTACTAACGGGAATAGCTTAAGGCGATTTCTATTATTTCTGGCTGTTACGACAGGAGCGCCATAAAAAGCTCCTACTAAAGCAGCTATTATCAAAGTGAAAACTTGAATACTTAGACTAGGCATACATAATAAAAAAAAAGCTGTAAATACAGCAATAGAAATAGATAGCTTTTCTTTACAAAATGCTTGGAACATATTGTATGTTGCATCAGCTACCACGACTACTGCTAATAATTTTAATCCGTGTACGATCCCTGACAATTGACTATTTGAGCCAAAGTCGGTGCTTGAGATCGCAATAAAATACATCAAAAGAAAAGAAGGGAGTGTAAATCCTATGAATGCTGCTATCCCTCCAAAAATTCCAGCATGACGTAACCCGATTGCAAAACCTATTTGACTAGATCCTGGGCCAGGTAAAAATTGACTCAATGAGATTAATCTTGCGTAAGATGATTCATCTAACCATTTATGTTTTTGTACAAATGTAGTTTGAAAGTATCCTATATGTGCAGCGGGACCCCCAAAACTCACACAGCCCAAAATTAAAAATTGCCAAAAAACTTCACCAACTTTTTTCATACTTTTCCTCTACAATGAAGTTGCTCTTATTTTCAAAAAGAATGAGTTATTTTGAAACAGATAACAAAGCATTAAGTCTTGCCCTACTTTAGCAAAGTTCACGTTGAATGAGCTTTAGTTCCTTGTTACATATCGTTAGTGACATTAATTTATATCATTATTTCTCAGTCTAAATAATGGCTGGTTATTAACAAAGCTGACACCCTCAGCAGCATGACATGCCAAACAAGCTGCTGTTGCTTTATCAAAACCTATCCATGCAATACTTTTATTTTTACTCGTAATATCATTAAGCACTTCTTCCCATGTTTGATTAAGTAAAAAGAGTTCAGCATTTTTCCTTCTAGCGGGTCTTTTCATAAGACCATTATCAACAGTCTTTTTAATTTTCTTCCATTGATATGCAGCAAAATCATAATTTTCATCTTTTAATGCTTGATAAAGACTCTTATATCTTTGCCCTACTTCCAGCATAGGTTGATCAAAACCCCTAAGGTAAGTTTCTAGCTTATTAATCCTTTTTGTGCGGTCTCCCTCATCTAAAAGCCAGTGCTTTGAATACTTCTCTTTTTCTTGAACATTAATTTGGGCATCCTTTGCTATTGTGCTGCCCATTATCAGGGTAGTGCATACTGCTACGAGAATCTTTTTATAGTCCATTACAGTTTCCATTATCAGTTTTAAATAGAACCCATAATACTGTTTTATACGTCTCAAAAATGTGACACACCTTTTTATTACACTCACGTATTTATTATATCGATTCGAGTTTATTTCAAATTAGGATTCATAAATGATTAGTAGAAGAAATTTTGTTAAAAACATCTCATTAGGTACTGTATCTTTAATTGTTTTAGGTTGTGGGGGGAAAAGTAAGGGAAAAACGTCCATAGGTGCTAATCAAGCTATACCAAACACCCCAACTACACGTGATAAACTATTTGTCCCCCCTTTAATCGATACCAGAAATACAACTACAGATCTCTGGGTCAGGGTGAGTGAGGCAAGTATTCTTGATGCTAAAAAAACGAGTACATATAGCTACAATACTGCAACGGATACTCTTGGGTTATTAGGGCCAACCCTATTAATGGAGCGGAATATGACATCCTCTTTGAATTTTATTAATGAATTAGATGTCGAAACAACTGCTCATCAACATGGGTTACATGTTTCAGGTAATAATGATGGAGGCCCCCAATCGAAGATATTGCCAGGGGAGTCGAGAACTAATATTTTAGAAATAGATCAACCAGCAGGCACACATTGGTACCACCCGCACCCTCACGGTAAGACAGGTGAACAAGTAATTAAAGGGTTAGCGGGACTGATCGTTATACAAGATCCCGAAGAAATTAATTTACTGCCTAATCTCCCCCGACACTATGGAATTAACGATCTCCCTATCATTATTCAAGATAAGACCTTTAGTGATGATGGTGCAATTCAGTACAATACGCAGAAGTCTTATGGAAAAAGAGGCTACCTTGGTGACAACATATTAGTAAACGGTCAAATTCAACCTATTGTATCTACTCCTTCAGGATGGATTCGATTTCGTATTCTTAACGGCTCTAACGCAAGATTTTATGAACGTGGTGATAGTCTGTCCTTTAGCAATCAACAACCATTCTACGTTATAGCGAGTGATGGTGGTTTACTTAGTAACCCTGTTTCAACAACTTCTTTACCTATCGGGCCAGGAGAGCGCTATGAAATTATGGTAAATATTAATCAAAATCAACAGTTCGATTTAATGGCAGGAGATAGAATTATTTTATCCCTGATTGCCGACTTATCTACCTATGATAACTCACAATCCATATTACCAACTGTGCTCGCAAATGTACCACAAGCCCTTAATCAAAAGAATAACGTAACGAGAACATTTGAATTAAGCGAGAAAATGACAATTAATGGTAAAAAGATGGATATGGCTGTAATTGACGAAGCTGTAACTATTGATACCACAGAAGTTTGGTATATCCACGGCAAAGGCGCTAGACATACATTTCATGTACACGGTTGTTCATTTTTAATTGTAGATCGTAATGGTGCTAATGTACCCGATTGGGAGAAAGGTTGGAAAGATACAGTCATTATCAGTGGTAAACGACCTGTTAAAGTTTTGGTGAAATTTAATAAGATCGCTGATAGAAATTCACCTTATATGTATCACTGTCACATGCTTGAACATGAAGATATGGGCATGATGGGACAATTTATTGTCACATAAAATTTTCACTTTTCACTTTTCACTAAGATAAGACTAATAACATTCAACATATTGTTAGCCTTATCTTTGATAAAAAGATTAATTAACACAATATTTCATCAGACCATTCTTTGGACTCTATAGCTCAGCATTCGCTCTTTCCAAAATAAATTTACTCGTTAATCAGGCAAATTCAACTTTGGCTATACAGCCATTTTGTAAATTGTTATTTAAAGTAAACGTCCAACCATATCGATGACAAATATCTTTGACTAATAATAAACCTAAACCGTAGCCATCAACTGATTCTCTTATACTTTCATCCATAATTCCTTTGCCAGTATCTACAACCTCAATATACGTAGGCATTACGTTAATAACGACTTCTCCGTACTGAGTATAAGCAAACGCATTTTTAATAATATTTCCAAGCAAAATATGAAAAGCAAATTCGGGCATAAGAATGGTTATACTACCTTGAATATTGACTTGCCAACTGACGTCCTTATTACTGATTAAGTATTCATGACTCAACACAATATTAGTTATTTCTTCTTTATCAATTAAACGAGCAGCTGACTCAATAGTAGACTTAGATTTGGTCAAACTAAGTAAAGTCTCCACAAACTCTGTCATTTCTTTGGTTGCTTTTTTTAATCGTTCTCTTTGTCTAGAAACCACTTCTGTATCAGTGCTTGCTTCAAGTATATTAATTGCTCCTGTCATCACCATAAGCGGAGATCGGAGTTCATGGCTAGCATAACGATTAAAAGATCGTTCTCTTTCCATCGATGCTTTTATTCGCTCTTGATACTCATTAAAAGTATTAATAAGTTTAGCTAACTCAATCGTTGAGACTTCTTCTGTAATTGGGATTGGCGACATATCATCAGGAGAACTAGTAGAAAGAGTCCTCACTAAATGTGAGATAGGATTAGTTAATTTTGTTGATATTTTAAATACAGCATACAAAGTTAGGATTAACAAAGAAATTGAGATAGTGATTTGTTTAGTATGTAAGGAAAATAACTGCTTTTCACTCAATTCAAATAAACTATTACCAACCAAAAAATAAACATCAACTTTTCCGTCTAATGTATCAAGTTTACTTTTACTAACAAAGTACGCTTGATGATCACTTGCAGATCTTATCTCTATTACTTCATCAAATGGAATTTCTTCAAATTTAGGAAAGCCTGTAGGTAACATTTCAGAAGTAAAGTATATAACAATGTTCTCATCAAGAATTGTGCTACCTTGAGGTTGTAAATCAAGACTTGTCATTCCTTGAATAGATTTATCTGACAGGTAGTTACTGGTATAGCTTTCAATTTTGTCTAATCGATTAGTGGTATAAAGATGCTCTAAATCACCGGTAGTAAATTCATAAACCGAAAAGTGAATAGTAACAAGCGCAATTGCGATTAGTGAAAAGTAAAAAGTAGTGATGCGTTTTGCGGGGTATAATTTTTTCAATTTTAATCACTCTTAAGTTGGTACCCAACTTTAGGCAAGGTTTTTATATAGGTGTTTTTAAATGGCTTATCGATTAATGCTCTTAGCCTATATACATGATTTCTTAATAAATCTTCATCTGGAGAGTCGTTTCCCCAAATCTCTCTTATCACTTCATCTCTCGTGACAACATCAGGTGCTTTGAGCATCAACAGTTTTAACAAAATAAATTGTGCATTATTAAGCTGAAAAGTACATTCACCGCGAGTAGCCGTATGTGTTTTAATATCTAAACTCAAGGCTTCAAATGATAATATTCTACATCCCAGTTTTCCGACATTACGTTGATAGATAGCTTTAATTCTAGCTTCCAGAATATGCAGATCAAATGGCTTAATTAAATAGTCATCCGCGCCACTATCAAAACCATTTAAAATATCCTCTTTTTCATCTCTTGCTGTGAGCATCAGAATTGGTGTATCAATCCCCCGACTTCTTAACTGTTTACAAACAGTTAAGCCATCTATTCCTGGAAGCATGATATCTAAAATAATAAAGTCATATTGATTATTACTGGCTAACTCTAACCCCATTTCACCATTTCTTGCGTAATCAAGATCGTATCCTTTAATTTCAAAATACTCGAATATAACTTTCGATATCTCAATATGATCCTCAATTAATAGTAATTTCATATAACACCTAAATAAATCAATTCGCAATTAACGTCTCTGCATCAATGAGTCGTATTTTTCATAATTTCAGTCATATTATAGCCCTATTTATGTCACATAAATGTCGCATAAATGTCATATAAACATCACATACATTTTAGTGACTTACGAGGCTATAAAATCGATACCAGCTTTAGTAATAGTGGTATTTGAATAACATGACAACCTTGCCTACACTCAAACTTAAATTTCACTTTCTGGTGATTTTCATAGCATTATTTATCTATTGTTTAGGAAATTCTAGTTTCCTAGAACAAGTAAATTTTGTTTATCCTGTGCATGAAAATTTAGGATTTTTAATCGCATTATCTACCGTGGCTATTCTTGTTATTGTTATCTTGGCCACACTACTCTCTCTGATTATACCAAGTAAAATAGCGCTTGCTATTTTACTTTTGGTTTCCGCAAGTGCTGGTTATTTTGTTGATAGCTTCGGCGTTATTATTGATGATGTTATGGTCCAGAGCTTGTTTGAAACGAACACAAATGAAGCGTTCGATTTAGTTTCTGCCACTATGTTTATGAGAATCTTTCTATGCTTCTTATTACCTTCCTTACTTTTATACTTTATTGAACTGCCACAACAAGCTTTAAAAGTAACCATTATTCAAAAATCTAAGTTATTGTTTTTTTCACTAGTTTGTATCTCCCTAATGCTGGCAATTTTTAGTAGTCACTTCACAACATTTTTCAGGGAGCATAAACCATTACGCTATTACCTTAACCCCATTTATCCAGTGTATTCATTTGGTTTCTTTATAAATTCACACTTCAAAAGTGAAGATTTATCTGAACTAAAAACTTACGACTTTACCAAAATAGCCACAAATAGAATAAAAGACAAATTGGTTATTGTTGTTGTAGGTGAAACTGTCAGGGCAACTAATTTTCAATTAAACCAGTATCAACGAGCAACAACGCCTTTACTTAGTAAACGTGATGACATCATCAGTTACACTAATTATTCATCATGCGGAACTTCAACAGCAATTTCAGTGCCTTGTATGTTTTCTTTTAATGGTAAAGATAACTTTGATGTCAGTGAAGCAAAAAATAAAGAAAATGCTTTAGATATTTTGGCAAAGGCTAATGTAAACGTTTTGTGGCGCGATAATAATTCTAGCTCAAAAGGCGTGGCTGATAGAGTCAATTATCAAAGTTTCAAATCAAGTGAGACTAATACCGTATGTGATACTGAATGCCGTGACATTGGCATGCTTGCAGGTTTAGATAATTATCTTGCAGAAAACATTGGTGACACCGTAATTGTTTTACACCAAATGGGTAACCACGGACCAGCCTATTACAAGCGCTATCCTAAACAATTTGAAGTCTTCCAACCTGCTTGTCAAACCAATGAATTGTCACAATGTAGCCAACAAGAAATTATAAATGCTTACGATAATGCTATCGTTTATACCGACTTTTTCCTCAATCAAACAATACAGTTTTTAGAAAAACATAACGCAACTTACGATACAACCATGTTGTATGTCAGTGACCATGGTGAATCTCTTGGTGAAAATGGTATTTATTTACATGGCTTACCTTATTTTATTGCGCCAAAAAACCAAACCCATGTCCCCATGGTTGCTTGGTTTGGCAATGATTCAAGCATCAGTATGGAAAGGAGTAATGATTTTAGTCAACAAGCGTTAAATCATGATTCGCTGTCTTATTCACTAATCGATCTTTTTGATATATCCCTCGCAAATAATAGTTCACCTTATCCCCTTTTATTTCCAAAAAAAGAAACACTGCTAGCGAGTGAGTCTACTAGCCATAGCACTGCAAGCGAACAGTAATGAATAACCTTAATTTAACTAAGCACATATTGATCAGTATTGTTTATTTGGTATTAGTCTTTGGTTTATTTGAACTAACTAACTTAGATCTTACGATACAAAATTACTTTTACGATAACGTTAAAGACGTTTGGTTATGGTCCAAAAAAGAACCTATATTAAAGCTATTTCTTTATGATGCACCAAAAAAAGCGTTAGCATTTTTTGCATTAGGTATAATTATATCTCTGCTGTTCTTTCGTAAACGAGACCTAATTAAACAATATAAATATGGTCTTATTGTTGTTTTGCTCTCCTTAATTATTATCCCTTCTGTCATTGGGCTTTTAAAAGCGACAACAAATTCTGCTTGTCCTGTTGCGCTAGAGAATTACGGAGGAGATATACCCTACGTCAAAGTTTTAGCTTCATATCCTCCAAATAAAATTCCATCAAAGATCCAAAAATGTTTTCCCGCTGGGCATGCCAGTGGCGGCTTTGCTTTACTGTCTTTATTTTTTATCTTTATTACAAAAAAAAATCAGACGTTGGCCATTGTTTTTTCCATGTCTTTGGGAGGGTTAATGGGAAGCTACAAAATGATAATTGGCGATCACTTTATCAGCCACACGTTAATCACAATGGGGATGGCATGGTTTTTAACCTGCACAATAGCCGCGCTAGTTCAAAAATCACTACTTTTTCAAAAATGAATTAAAACAATCAATTTGAACAATAAATAACAGAGATTTATTATGAACAATCAAGGTAAACCAACCGGACTAAAGCGAGTATATCTGGCAACAGGTCATTCACTTAGAGCGTTTAAGTGGTTAATAAACAATGAGGCTGCATTCAAGCAGGAGATAACATTATCTGTTGTACTTTTTATTATCACATTTTTTTTAAATATTAGCTTATCAGAGCAAATAAACTTATGGCTAGCCTTAATATTGGTGTTATTTGCCGAAGTTGTTAATACGGCTATTGAAGCCGTTGTGGACAGAGTCGGTCTTGAACATCACCCACTATCAGGTCTTGCAAAAGATTTAGGCTCTCTTGCCGTTATGCTTAGTCTAATTGCTGCAATGCTAATTTGGCTAAAAACCCTCGTTTTATAATCGCGAAAAACTCCCTAATTTAATCCAGAGAACTAAATATGAAAGCTATCAAGCTATTCAGGCCTTTTGCTGCCTACATTTTATCAGTATTGTTTTTTTTAGCAGCTTGGCGCTGCCTATTAATGCTGTGGCAACAAGATATAATAACAAGTGTTGGAGACTTCTTGGCCGTCTTGATAAACGGTGTAAGAATTGATATATCTTCTCTAGCTTATCTATTGGCTATCCCTTTATTATTACATTGCGTAGTCGCAACAAACGTAAAAGTTAGTAAATACTGGTTCATTTTCTTAAAAACTTACTTTCTAATAATTTTTGTTTTGTTTGCTTTTTTTGAATTCGCCACAGTAGAATTTATTGTGCAATACAGTACTAGACCAAATAGGTTATTTATAGAGTACCTTAGTTTTCCAAAAGAAATATTTGGCATGCTTTTCGAGGGTCATCTTTTTGCCATTATATTTACCTTGGTAGGCGTTTTAGTATCTACAATTATTTACTCAAAAATGTACAGAATAATATTTGCTAAAACATTGACTACTGTTAAGTTCAAGCTGCATACGAAACTGTTTACTTTGATAGTTGTTATGAGTATGACTGTTCTAGCCGCTAGAGGTACCTTGGGACATAGACCGATTAACCCTTCTTTTGTTTATTTCTCAAATGATCCGCTTATTAATTCACTGACACTTAACTCATTGTACAGTGTTGCTTTTGCTTTAAAGCAGTATGGTGATGAAAAAAATGCCGCTAATATGTACGGAAAAATGTCAGACGAAGGCATCTTTAAACTTGTTAAGCAGTCAACGTTAATAGCAGAGGATAATTTTTCAAATATTCAAATTCCTACCCTTGTTAAACGTATTCCGTACTTCAAAGGTAAACCCAAAAATTTAGTGATTATATTAGAAGAGAGTCTTGGTTCACAACACGTAGGTGCTCTTGGGGGAATACCGCTAACTCCAAACCTCGATAAACTAATTAACGAAGGCTGGGCATTTAATCAGATGTACGCCACTGGCACGAGGTCAGTGAGAGGTATTGAAGCAGTCATTACTGGCTTTACACCTACACCGTCTAGATCTGTAGTCAAGCTCGATAAATCTCAACATAATTTTTATAGCATCGCACAGACCTTAAAAAATAATGGTTACACGACTCAATTTATTTATGGTGGGGAAAGTCACTTTGACAATATGAAAAGCTTTTTCCTCGGTAATGGTTTTACCGACATAGTTGATTTTGATGATATTGATAACCCAGAGTTTACTGGATCTTGGGGCGCTAGTGATGGTGATCTCTTTACACAATCACTAAAGGAGCTTAATACGCTAAATAAAGAAGCCGCGCCATTTTTCAGCTTAATATTTACTTCCAGTAATCATACCCCATTTGAAATACCAGCTAATAAAATCCCATTTATTAAAAATGAAAGTGGTCGAGAAAAAGCAATACGCTATGCGGACTTTACCTTAGGTGAATTTATCAATGAAGCGAAACAGCAGCCATTTTGGGAGGATACGGTGTTTTTAATTGTTGCAGATCATGATAGTAGAACCATTGGTCATGATTTAGTGCCATTGAGTGCATTTCATATCCCTGCCGTCATATTAAATAGTTCTTATCCTAACAAAAGAGATAATAGAATTGTAAGTCAAATAGATTTGCCCGTTACCATGTTATCTCTATTGGGGATAAAAGATGCAACGCCCATGATAGGAAGAGACCTGTGTAATGAATACTCAAATGAACGTATCATGATGCAATACCATGAAAATTTCGCTTACGTAGAAGATCAAAAAGTAACAATTCTACAACCAAATAAGAAAGCTACGTACTGGACGTGGGACATTGCAACTAAGTCGTTAGCTCCAACACAATCACTCCCTGAATTAGGTAAAAAGGCATTAGCCCACGCACTTTTTGGCTCGATTGCCTATGATAAAGGGCTTTATACTGTATTACCTTACTCCTACAAAAAAATAGAAAACAAGTCGGATTAAATAGAAATAGTTGATAACAGAAAGTTTGATAATGGCTACAGGAACCTGTTTTCAATATCCCTTCTAATGAACTTATTTAACTGAGTTTTGAATCAGTCTCAATACTCCCCTTAGTTATACAAAATATAGTTAAAACATATAAATTAAACAGTTGAAATTAATGAGGTTTAGTATAAATTAATGAGTATCCAAATAGGTGGAAATTACTTAAACATCTATATAATAAGCGGTTATACCAATGGAAGCATTTGATGACTGAAAATGAAACAGAAGTTAAAAGCGAGAGATGAAAATGGGTACACCAAAAGATTATAGCGATCTACCAGATAGTCCGTGGCGATAAAATAGCAGAAAACTGGCGTTGGTCGTTAATTTTATAAAACAAAACTTAAAGTAACACTGTGATAAATTTACTTTGTGTCACTACACTTTTAACAAACAATTTTTGCCCTATATTTGGGCGTTAACTTAATAATCATGGAAGAGTATGGGTTTATCTAGATTTTTATTAATTTCATTTTTATCACTATTTCTTTGCTCATGTGCTGTAATGCCAAAATTTACTGAGAAGTTTGATAAAAAGTGCCAAGCAGTACAAAAAAAAGTAGAACTTACCATTGAAGATGCTGGAATGTTTGGTGAATTAGAATGCCCCAACAAAGATGACTGTAAAGCTCAATTCTTGGGACAAATGTTAGGATCAGTGATTGTTTTTCCTGTAAGTGCAATAATTTCAGGTTCAATTGCGGTAATTGGAAATTCTGTCTATTGGATAAGTGAACAAGGGCAATGTGACGGGTAAATTAGGCTAACAAGAAAAAATCGACTTTAAACCTCTCATCGAGGTGTTAACTGCACAGGAGATTTTGTGAAGTACTTTGCATACGGTTCAAACATGTCACTTTTAAGACTTAAAGAGCGCGTACCAAGCGCCAAAAAACTCGAAATAGTGACACTTAAAAAACACCAATTACGTTTTAATATGCGTGGTGATGATGATTCAGGTAAGTGTGATTCGTTTGAAACGCACAGTAATGAAGATATTGTTATTGGTGCTCTGTTTGAGATAGACGAAAATGAAAAAGGCGCTTTAGACCGAGCTGAAAGCTTAGGGGATGGCTACGATCAAAAATTAGTTTTTGTTCAAAATAACTCCGGTGAAGTATTTGAGGCATTAACCTATTATGCAATCAAAATAGACGCTACGTTACAGCCCTACTCTTGGTATCTAAATCACGTTATTATTGGGGCAAAAGAAACAAAAGTACCTGCTGATTACCTTGCCATCATTGAGTCTGTTAAATGCATCGAAGACCCAGATACAAAGCGAGATGCGAAACAACGAGCAATGTACACTTAAGTTAATCCGCAATTAACAACCAAGCTTAAGATGACAATAATTTTTTAAAACCCGACATTATTACAATCGATTTTATCAATCACTATCATAATTTTAATCGATTTTATCGATTATTATTTTTGGTCTAATATTAAGTTTCTAAACACGTGATATTAGGAAGATATGATGAAAAAGAAACTTACCACCAATGCTGGCTGCCCCGTAGCTAACAACCAAAATGTTATGACCGCCGGTCCTCGTGGCCCTCAATTACTTCAAGACGTTTGGTTTCTAGAAAAATTAGCACATTTTGACCGTGAAGTTATACCGGAAAGACGGATGCATGCCAAAGGTTCTGGTGCATACGGCACTTTTACTGTTACTCATGATATTACACAATATACAAGAGCAAAAATTTTCTCTGAAGTAGGGAAAACAACTGAAATGTTCGCTCGGTTTACCACAGTAGCTGGTGAACGAGGAGCCGCCGATGCTGAGCGTGATATTAGAGGATTTGCGTTAAAATTTTATACTGAAGAAGGTAACTGGGATTTAGTGGGGAATAACACCCCTGTTTTCTTTTTACGTGACCCGTTAAAATTTCCCGATTTAAACCATGCGGTAAAGCGTGATCCGCGTACCAATATACGTAGCGCGCAAAACAATTGGGATTTTTGGACCTCACTACCAGAAGCTTTACATCAAATCACTATTGTTATGAGTGATCGAGGTCTACCTGCCACTTATCGACATATGCACGGCTTTGGTAGTCATACGTTTAGTATGATCAACGCAGACAATGAACGCGTATGGGTCAAATTTCATTTTGAATCGAATCAAGGGATTCAAAACTTAACCGACCAAGAAGCTGAAGTAGTTGTTGGTAAGAATCGAGAAAGTCATCATGCTGATTTATATGACTCGCTTGAATCGGGCAATTTCCCATCTTGGACTTTAAAAATTCAAGTGATGACTGAAGAGCAAGCAGAAAAATCTCCTTACAACCCTTTTGATTTAACGAAAGTATGGCCACACAAAGACTATCCTCTTATAGAAGTGGGCGTAATGGAATTGAATCGAAATCCAGAGAACTTTTTCGCGGAAGTAGAACAGTCCGCATTTAACCCTGCGAGTATAGTACCAGGCATAAGCTTTTCTCCTGACAAAATGTTGCAAGGTCGATTATTTTCTTATGGTGATGCACAACGTTATCGTTTGGGCGTTAATCATCAACAAATACCGGTAAATGCACCACGTTGTCCTGTACACAGCTATCACCGAGACGGTGCAATGCGAGTTGATGGTAATCATGGCAGTACCATAGGTTATGAACCAAATACCCAAGGTGAGTGGCAAGAACAACCTGATTTTTCTGAACCACCATTATCATTATCTGGCGCTGCTGCACATTGGGATCATAGAGAAGATGAAGATTATTTTTCTCAACCAGGTGAATTATTCAGATTAATGGATAAAAGCCAGCAACAAGCTTTATTTGATAACACTGCCAGATCCGTTGGTGGTGCAAGTATTGATATTCAAAAAAGACATATTGCACACTGTTTAAAAGCTGATCAAGCTTATGGTGCAGGTGTTGCTAAAGCACTTGGTATTTTACTAGATAGTATCTAATACCAAATCCATTAAGTTATTTCCCACTCAGCGAGAATTAAAAGGCTTAGAGAGAATGGTTATTCAGGAGAATATGCTCCTGCATTCTCTAATAAGCTGCATCCATGCAGCGTCCTTGTCAAAATCAATAACACTGTATGTAAGCCTTTATTTTTTATTAGGTACTCGCTCTAGGGAGCTTGTCAGAAAAGCAATAACTGCACAAATTTGTTAGATATAGAATGACTATATCAGCATAGATTTTATTTGTTATAACTTCTCTGTCATAGCTCTGAGGTGGAATAAATTTAATGGAATTGGTATGAATAAGATAACGGTGATTCAGTGATAAGTAATTATCTCCATCATTAACTGAGCCATCGTTAGCTTTATTTAAAAGCTATTTAGCCCCGATTATCATTGACACAAACCCTTTCCTCCCCCATTGTTCACGATTTACCAATTCATCGTAATTTTTAGTGAGAATCAATGCCTACTACCTCTGCCAATAAGCAAGAATTACAGGGTTACTTCCTGATGTTTGGTTCTATCCTTATATTTTCATTGTTGCCCTATTACATACAATTTTTGGCACCTGTGGACGGTAATACCCTATTTTCTTTTCGCGTATTATCTCAGTTAGGTTTTGGCTTTTTATTCTTGGTTTTAACACGACAATTGTTTGCGCTTAAAGCAGTCTTTGTACAGCCAAAAGAATTGTTACTGCTGTGCTTAACGTCCCCCTTGATCGCAATACAATGGTGGATATTTTTTTGGGGCCCTGTCAATGGTGAAACTATTAATATCGCTATGGGATACTTTTTATTACCCATTACCATTAGTTTAACTGGCCGCTTTTATTTTAAGGAAAACTTGAGTCCTTTATTGTGGCTTGCTGTGTGCGCAGCCTTAATAGGAGTGAGTGTTGAGTTATATAGAAGCCATTCATTTTCTTGGGTTACCTTACTTATTTGTTTGGCTTATCCGCCCTATTTTATCTTGCGACGCAAAAGTAAAATACCAACAACAAGTAACTTTGTTGCAGAGAACATTTTTGTCACACCCTTGGCTTTATTACTGCTGTATTTTACCAACCAACAGCAACTGCCCTTTTTGCCTTCTTTAGATTGGGGAGTCGTATTGTTATTAGGCTCAGGCTTATTGGGCACTGTTGCCATGCTATTTTTTGTTTCTGCATCAACACGTTTGAGTTTTACCGTATTTGGCATGTTAAATTATGGTGAGCCCATATTGATGATGCTAGTTGCAATATTCTTATTAAATGAATTCATAAGCCCAGAGCAACTATGGAGCTATAGTTTCTTCGGTATTGCTGTGCTGTTAGTTATCGGTGATAGTTTACTGCGTATCATGATCAGTAGAAAAAAAGCATTTCCCCCACGATGATCCAGAGTATATAAAGAAAAAACCGCTAACTTTGCAGTAGCGGTTTTTATACGTTTTATCAAAGGTTTGTTTAAAGACAAACCGCTTTAATACGGATTTTATCTGTCCAGCTAAGGAAACCATGATTGGTTAAATATTCAACGTTAACCATTGATGTTCCGTTAGGACATTCAAGTAAAAGGTTTTTGTATGCTTGATCAACATAGTTAGTATCATAAACAAAACCTAATATATTTTTTTGAGATTTTTCAATCTCAATAACTTTACCAATTTCAACGTCGTTAGCACTATTACTTCCAACATCAACTTGTGACATATGAACACTGCTAGTACAAGCACTGAGCATTCCCACCGTAAGTAACAAAAATAGCTTTTTCATTGCTACACCTCATTACAGTAGGCAGAAACAACAACTTCTCTTTTAAACATAAGCACATAACCTGTTGTTTGGTGTTTGGTGTAAACGCCTTCGATTTTTCCTGTTGGACATTGGCCTTTAAGCTCATCAATTGCTTCGTCAACAAAAGCATTACTAAAGTTTATTCCTATGAAATTCCAGCTAGATGACGAGGTGGATATTACGTTATCTCTTTCTGCGGGAACTTGTGTCATAGAGACGGTATTTAAACCAACGCAACCGGTGAGTGACAGTGCAAGTACTGAAAATAATATTGTATTTTTTAACATGGGATTTTTCCTAAATTTAGTTAATCTGAGTCTTATTAATGCAGTAACCGTTGATGCGTACAACTTCGCCACTGACAGGACCTACATTGGTTGCTTCGCGAACCGATGTTAATCCGGTTAACTTTTTACTTGGACATGCTTTAATGACCTCAGCGAGAACTTCATCAGCATAAGCGTCGTTGTATACAGGGTTACCCGTTTTAGGACCAAAATTACTGATGGCCAAAATAAAAGCCACTAATTCTAAGTCTTCGCTAGTTGAGGATGACTTTGCTACCTCTGACCCTATCTCTGCAGCTTTCGCTGCATCAAAACCAAATTCATTCACCTTAATTGTGAATGGCGTTAACGTACCTTGAGACTGATCTATATCACCAATATGAACATGGTGAAGTTGACTACACCCTCCAACAAGTAAAAAGCTGAGTCCAAGAATACTTTTCAATTTTATCGGCATATGTGCCTACCTATTTATTATGTGGATTGATAAAGCGTGTCGCTATTATACTTTCTTATCAAACAAGCAGATCTGCTTTATTGTTTAGTAAGTGTCTGGGAAACGTAAGAAACTGTAAGCTCACGCCCTACTAGTGGTGATATCAACTAAAAACTAACCATCATTAGGTGGTGTTTACTTGAGATGAAGGGAGTTAAGCGAAAATAGAATGTTTATGCTACAGTCTTATACCTGTCTCTTATACACATCTCCGAGCCCACGAGACCGTACTAGA
>CAJXRC010000060.1 GCA_913058405.1 uncultured Colwellia sp.
GATCTACACTATCCTCTTCGTCGGCAGCGTCAGATGTGTATAAGAGACAGGATAATAATTGATGATAGGATTACTTTAGTTAAGCCCTCCAAAACATTACATTTGAAACCTTTTACAAAAAACTTTTCAATTGAGTTCGTAGCAGCTAATCTAACTTCTTCTAACATTAGGTATTCATATAAATTAGAAGGATTTGACAAAGATTGGATCCCTTCAGACAGTAAACATCGAGTAGCGAGGTACACTAATTTATCTCCAGGAAACTATACATTACATATCCAGAGTACTACAGAAAACGGTGAAGAAAAGAGTGTTTCAATTGAAATAATATTAGCACCAGGGTTTTATCAAACATGGTGGTTTAAACTCCTTACCTTAATAAGTTTTTTCATTCTATTATTTTTATTTTATCGTTCTCGAATTAGAAAAATAGATCTTCGACGAAAACAATTAGAAACCTTAGTAGACATTAGAACTGTAGCATTAGAAAGTAAAACTAAAGAGGCAATTGAATCATATGAACTTCTGTTAGATACCCAAAACCAACTTGTTGAAATACGAAAGCAAGCGGTATTAGGGGGATTAGTCGCTGGTATTGCACACGAATTGAATACCCCTATAGGTACAGCTATAACCGCACATGGGCAGTTAGAATATGATCTTGAAGAATTGGAATCAGAATACACACAAGGTAAGTTAACTAAAAAAGGGGTTAATAGTAAGTTAGAAAGGCTTTCCCTTTGTGCTGGAATAATATCAAAAAGTTTACTGAGAACAGCATCACTCATAACAACATTTAAAAAGATATCAAATTCCAATAAAGAAATAGAAAATACAACTTTCCGTTTAGACCTTTTTTTATTTGAAGTTATTTCAACTTTAGAATCCACGATAACAAACTCTGGACACAAACTTGTAGTCGATATTCAAAACGATATCAATATAACGTCAAAGAAAGAAGCTTTTCATAGTATTTTAAAAGAACTAATCGATAACTCAATCAATCATGCATTTAACGGTGATATTAAAAATGGAGTCATTACAATACGTTTAAAGGCAATTGACTCAAATGTTACTCTTTCTATTTCTGATAATGGTCAAAGTATTGAATGCGAAAATCAATCAAAGATTTTCGATCCTTTTTTCACAACAAATAGAGGAGTAGGGGGCGTAGGGTTAGGTTTGCATATACTGTATAATATTGTTACTCAACAATTAAAAGGTAAAATTGAGTGTTTATCATCTGATAATGTAGGAACAGAATTCATTATTCTGTTTCCAGAAAAAAAACTTTAAAAAATATATTGACAACAGTTTCTATTTTTAAATTATTTTCTTTACTTTAACTATAAATGAAACAGCCCATAACTTCTAAGGGCAAAGTGCCCCGATATAGAATCATAGACTTTAATACTGATAATCATATTAATCTAATGTCCGCTTTGGTATTTTCTAATCAAATTAGAATTTTTGACTTTACAGGTCCCTGATGAAATTTAGAACAATTCTATTATCTAACGCAGGGCTGATTTTCATCGGTTTAAATGTCGCTAGGTAAGCCAAGGCTAAGGTCTTTTTTCGTATCTAAGAGAACATAAATTTGTCGAATTATTAGAACTAATTTAGGTCAGCAATGTGGCACTAGTTAATATCCAATATTTATCTATCGATGTCAGTTCCACTCTTTAAATTAGTGATTATAATTTAAAACCTGTTAACAATAATTGTATTGCCAAACCGACCAAAATTGAAAGAGAAAGCTAATACTGAAAATCCTTTTCGTTATCATTAAAAATGAATATTCAATAAATTGCGTATTAGCCTTTTTAAATTGAACAATCATTTTGATTCTCTATTAAAGCTTAAGCATGAGCTGCCCCAGCTCTTCATCGCCCCTTATTGTCAATTGCTCTGCTATGTCTTTTTTCACTGCTTTCGATTTATTTTGACTGAGCTTAAACCTACCTTCAAGGTGAGTAATCGTAATGCTAAAAATGGTAATCGCATTAAGCATTTTTTGAATAGCAGTTGCGGGTGCCTCTTCTATTGACCAGGGGTGATTCATGTTGTTTTTTGATAGGCGTCGTTCGAAGTAAGCGGTACTCGCAGCCATATATTGATATTTATCATCACTTTCTTTTATCTCATGGGCGATACCTGATACATGTACCTTGGCATAATTCCAAGTGGGTACGCTTTGCGCATGGCTATGTTGCTTAGAAATATCCCGTGGTGATATGTACGCATCTTCACCATGAAAAACTAATTGAAGGGCTACTGTTGATGAATGCTGTAGTACTTCGGCTAACGGGTGATGATTACTCACATGAGCCGTAAGCGTACTTCTTTCTAGTTGCTGTGTGTTCGTGCTAGCAGTCTTGATAGAAAAATGACAAGGAATATGACTGACGTCAATCTCTGATTTATGACTAAATAGTAATGTTGCTAAAGGGTTACTCTCAATAATGTCATGATAATGGCTAATGTTTTCCTCACTTGCTTGAAAATGCTTAGCAGGGTACATAACTGAATTCCTCTGGGTTTTTTCCTGTGCTTAACAAGTGCTGTTTTACCTGATGCCATTCATCATCAATGATGCTAAATAATGCGGTGTTTCGATAATCACCATTGGGTGCTCGGCGATGTTTTCTTAAAACACCTTCAAAGTGCCCACCAATACGGGTAATCGCTTGTCGAGATTGTTGATTATCTTCATGAGTACAGATTTCAACACGCGCCATGCCCAAGTGCTCAAAGGCATGTTTTAGCATCAAGTATTTTGCATGAGAGTTAACGTAACTTCGTTGGAATTCAGGGCTGATAAAGGTATGACCAATCTCAATGCTCTTATCTTTATCATTACATCGAAACAAACGTGTTGAACCAATTATTTTGTTGGTTCTTTTATCGATGGTGACAAAGGCGATCTGTAAACCTTGCGTCATTTCATCAATTGCTTCTTTCATCCATGACGTTGCAATCTCTGTATTTTGACAGCGATTTATTGGCATATGCTGCCATACTTGTGGGTGATTTCCTGCCGATAAAAAACCTGTTAAGTGTTGTAAATTCATCGGTTCTAATTTTAGTAAACTGGTTTCTAACGTGGTTGGCTTTAGTTTTGGTTGTAGCATAGGTTACTCCATAAAAGGTTAGGTAATAGTTGTTATTATGATTGGTTTTGGTATAACCACTACAACCAGATATCTAAAACTTGGTATACCAAATTGAAAGCATTAACCCTGAAAGTAGTGTATGAAAACTCGGTTCCTAATAAACCATCAGTGAAACAAGCAAAGTATTTGGTGATTGCTGATGCTTTGAGAAAGGCGATTAGAGAAAGGCAGATTGCGCCGACAGAAGCATTACCTTCTACGCGAAAACTTGCTCAGCAGTTATCGGTAAACCGCCATACTATTATGGCGGCATTGGCTGAGTTAGTAGCGCAAGGCTGGGTTGAAGCAAGAGAACGTTCAGGTTATCGAGTAGTCGAAAATCTGCCGATCCAAGGCAGTCGTACAATAAATAAAATGGCGAAAACACCGCAAAATTTCGACTGGAAATTTAGAGTTAAACAAACCTTCGCTACAACGCCAAAAGTTAAAGCGAGCCAATATCCTTATAACTTCTCTGGTGGTCAGCCTGATATTAGGAAATTTCCTTTTACTGAATTCAAGAGCCACTTTTCACAAACATGTCAGCATCCTAATATTGATAATTTAAGTTACGGTGATAGTCGTGGAGAAGCTGAACTTATTGAAGAAATAGCCAGATATTTACGACGCGTTCGCTCGATTACCGATAAAGAATTGATGATTTGCAATGGCTCACAAGAAGCCTTGTATATTATTTCACAGTTACTGCTACAGCCCGGAGATAAAGTTGCGGTTGAACAATTAGGTTACCCGCCTGCTTGGTCTGCTTTTGAGCGCACAGGCGCGACTTTAATTGCGGTTAAACAAGATGAGCGGGGCATAGACCCTGAGCATTTAGCGCAAGTATTTGCTCAAGGTAAGGTCAAGTTACTTTACCTTACGCCGTTACATCAATACCCAACGACTGTCTCTTTAGATATCTCTAGGCGTATGCAAATTTATCAATTAGCGGTGCAATATGGAGTTGCCATTGTAGAAGATGATTATGATCACGAGTTTCATTATGATAGCCAGCCGACTGCACCCATGGCTGCGGATGATCCCGCCGGTTTGGTTATCTATATCTCTACTTTTTCAAAGCTGATGTTTGGCGGCGCACGTATTGGCTATGTTGTGGCAAACAATAGCTTAATTGAGCAAGTGGCAGCTTATAAAATGGTGATGAACCATAAGTGTAATGTCTTAGTTCAACAAGCAGTGGCTAAGTGGATGCAGCAAGGGGGCTTTGAAGCACACTTGCGCCGTATGACCCGTTTATATCAAAAGCGTCGTGATTTTATGGTTCAACAGCTAAGATCTTTTCAAAAACAAGGCCTGCCAATACTTTTTGAAGTTCCTGCTGGCGGTATGGCAATATGGCTAGATACCGGTAAGTCGATTGTTGGGTTAAAAGAGAAGTTACTATCACAGCGAGTGTACTTACAAACTGAAGTAGAATTCAGTAGATTTAAAGCGTTACCGGATGAGTTTACTCATAGCTTAACGAGTAACTTAGCGAATAACTTGGCAGATAATTTACCAAGCCATTTACCTAAGAAAGAATACCGCTTTATCCGGTTAGGATTTGCGGCAATGAACGAAACAGAAGTCACCCAAGGATTAGCCATTGTAATGAAGACTTTATACCACTTAGACGGTTAATTAGTTAACTAACTAATTAAGCTAACTAATGAGTAGTTTAAACAGTGAGATAAAGTTAAGAGGAGTGAGTTGAGATAATAGTGAAGTCACAGCCCTAACTTATTTCAACATCACTCCAGAGTAATAGGAAAACGCTAAACTTAATGTGTGTGTAACGCTTGAGTATTCTGGCTGACTGAAAACCCTTGATTTATCATCGCCGCTAAAAATGGCGTTGATTCGTTATCGCCAACATCAGCATAATCAGTACTTTGATAACGTGAATACTGAGTAAAAAGTGCTGCGATTTGTTCGACGGTGCCTTGATAATTTGTTAATGACCATTGGCGAGTCAAACTTGCGCTTTTGAGTTCAAAGAATTTCACTAACTCAAGGTTAGGCAGCCAGACTAGTTGATAGGTTGAGGTTGTGGTTTTATGGATATAATGCTGTTCTAATTGACAACCTGAATTTTTTTGCTCAACCAGCTGCATTTTATTAAGATCTGGTATTGCCACTAAGTTAAAAATATCTTGCCACTTTGGCTGATATCTTAATTCATTTGATTGGTACTCAATGGTGTGTTGGTATTGCTCAAAAGCTCTGTTTAACGATAAACGCTTGCCATTATGCGACCAAATATCATTAACGCCTTGGTTAAGGTCTCGCTGCAAAACTCTATTATTGTATCGGTGCAATTCAAATAACTGTGTTTTTTTAGCTGTCGTTTGTTGCCCTACATTATTCGTTTTCTGTTGGTTAAAGTCATAATAAGCACTAAGTACCTTAGGTAATATTTTGCACTCATTGGCAGCACTGCTGGCTGATATCGTTACCCCTAATATCGTAAATAGTAGCAAGGGTAATTGTGATAAAGAGAAAATTTTCATACTAAGATTACTCTCATAATTGATGTGAGATGGTTAAAAAATATAAAGTAAAGTGAGTTAGAGGAAATTAAAGGAAGCTGCCTATTTGGTATAAAATACGGCAACTTCCTTTGGTACCTCTTCTCAATAGCTTACTTTTAAATGTGCAGCTTAAAGGCCGATTAGTTCATTGCCTTTTCAGCTTGTTTGACTAAGTCAGCGGCATAATCCATTACATGGAAAATAACACTTTGCTCATTTGTACCGGTAACTAAGTGAGCGCCTGGCCCCATTGCATAAATACCGACATCTTCACCTGCATGAGTTTCTGAGCCTCTTGGTACCAGAGATTCTTGATGGAAACCAGCTGAGTTAGTATCAACCAGAGTGAGATCCTGACGTCCTGTTATCGCATCACCGTTATATCCTTCATCGGCATCAGTTTCTGAGCCTAAATCTCTAAAACCTTTACCATTGGTATAACCTAATGTGGTGTAAGGCAAGCCATCTTTCGCTAGGCTTGGTTCAGTTTTTCCTACACTCACGACCTTGCCTAGAATTGGATTACCACGTTTTGGATAACCTGCCATGGTAAATACATGACTATGATCGGCAGTAACAATAATCAAGGTTTCTTCAGGGTCAGTGTTTTCAACAGCGGCTTGTACTGCATCAGCGAAAGCTATGGTATCGGTCAATGCCCCGTGTGCACTTCCTGCATGATGACCATGATCTATTCGACCTGCTTCAACCATTAAGAAATAACCTTCTTTGTTATTATCAAGTATATCAATAGCTTTGTCGGTCATTTCACGTAAAGAAGGTTCACCCGAAATATCATTTTTTCGGTCGGCTTCGTATTGCATATGTGATTCATTAAATAATCCGAATAAACGTTGCGTTGTATCGGCATCGACGGCATCAAAACCAGCTTGGTCAATGACGAAACTACCTGTTGGATATTGTGTTTTCCATTCAGCGGTTAAGTCTCGACCATCGGTTCTATCACCTTCGATAGTACTTGTTGCATCAGCGGTATTGTAGGCAGCATCTTTTGGCAAAAAGTGACGTCTTCCGCCACCTAAGACAACATCAATACCATCAACATCGGTACCGGAAAAACGGCTCTCAATATCACTTTCAAAGCTGATAAGTTGCGACGCTATATCAACACAGCCAGCCGCAATAGCTTCTGCAGACATATCTGAAATATCTTCCCAATTTCTCTCTGCCGATTTAGCATAGGTTGCTGCGGGGGTTGCATGAGTAATACGCGCTGTTGAAATAATGCCCGTTGATTTTCCGGCAATCTCAGCTAGTTCTAATGCAGTGACTAGCTCATTGCCTGATGCGGTAGCGCAATCGCCACGACTCACTGCTTCAGCAACACCAATAACACCAGCATCAGTTTTAACACCTGACATCATCGCTGTCATCGTGCCGGCAGAGTCAGGCGTTTGTGCATCAACATTATAGGTTTTAGCAAAACCAGAATAAGGAAATTTATCAAAACTTAACTCGTGTTCTTCACCTAACTTACCTAATTGTTGGCCTGCTAATATCCGTGCAGCGGTAACGGTTGATAAACCCATACCATCACCGACAAATAAAATGACATTTTTTGCTTTACCGCGAGCATTAACCAAAGATTTAGCATTTAACTGTGCTTGGCCTAAGATATTTTGTCCTTGTTCATACCAAAGGTTATTGGTCGTCGCAGTCAGTGATGAGCCCTGCATTTGAGTCACTGTTGGTTTACAAACAAATTCTGTTGTTGTAATTTCTGCAGCGTCCAGTATACCTGAGCTATTGCTATCTAAGCCTGAATCGATTTGCACACCACCATTAAGACATTGTTCATGACCAACATTGACTAACGTTTGACTGAGTAAGCTGCTTGAACCTTGCGCACCATTTGTACCGTCGTTGCCATTGCAACCAGCTAACGCGACTAACACGGCTAATGAGGTTAATTTTAATGTTATATTTAATGTTTTATTTGATTTTTTATTTAAGGCTTTCATTGTTAATTCCTTTCGATTAGCAAGTTACTGAGCAATTAAGCCAAGAGATTTATTGATGATGTGAAAAACAACACTTTGCTCGATAACACCTTGTGCCAAATGAGCACCAGGGCCAGAAGCGTGTAAGCTGATATCTTCACCTGCATGAGTTTCAGAACCTAGTGGAATAGCTGCTTCTTGATGGAAGCCTGTTGAAGTTGTATCAACAGTTGTTAAGTCTTGACGGCCAGCAACGGCATCATCGTTATAAGAAAGGTCGGCATTGGTTTCATCAACTAAATTTCTAAAGCCTTTACCGTTGGTATAACCTAAGGTGGTGTATGGCATGTCGTCGTCAGCCAGTGCTGGCTCAGTGTCACCAACATTAACTACTTTGCCTAATATCGGATTGCCACGTTTTGGATAACCTGCAATGGTAAATACATGACTATGATCCGCCGTCACTAATATTAAGGTTTCTTCGGGGTTAGTATTGTTAATCGCCGCTTGTACTGCATTTGAAAACTCTATGGTATCGGTTAATGCATTGTAGGCAGAGCCAGCATGATGTCCGTGATCAATACGTCCAGATTCGACCACAAGAAAATAACCTTTGTCATTGTTATCTAAAATATCAATGGCTTTGCTAGTTAATTGAGTTAATGAAGGTTCACCAGCAGTATCATTTTTACGGTCGGCTTCGTATTGCATATGAGATTCATTGAACAGTCCTAATACGCGCTCAGTGTTAGTGGCATCAATAGCATCAAAACCTGCTTGGTCGATAATATATTTACCGTTTTCATATTGTGCTTGCCACTTGGCAGTAAGGTCGACACCATCAGTGCGGTCGCCCTCAATTGCACTATTGGCATCAGCACTGTTGTAACTTTCATCTTTTGGTAGGAAGTGTCTACGACCGCCACCAAAGGCAACTTCAATACCATCAACATCAATGCCAGGGAAACGCTGTTCTAAGTTTTTCTCAAAATCAATAAGCTGTGTTGCAATATCAACACAACCAGCTGTTACCGCCGCTTCAGGCATATCAGAGATATCTTCCCAGTTACGATCTGCAGACTTTGCGTAGGTTGCTGCAGGTGTTGCGTGGGTTATACGCGCCGTTGAAATAATTCCCGTTGATAAACCCTTAATTTCTGCAGCTTCGAGTGAAGTCACTAACTCATTACCTGCAACTGTAGAGCAATCACCTCGAGCTATATCTTCATCAACTCCAATAACGCCGACATCTGTTTTCACGCCTGACATCATTGCTGTCATGGTGCCAGCAGAATCAGGCGTTTGAGCATCGACATTGTAGGTTTTGACTTGGGCTGAATAAGGAAAAGTTTCAAAACTCAAGTAACCTTCTTCACCTGATTTACCTTCATTTTGTCCGGCTAAAATTCGCGCTGCAGTTAAGGTTGATAACCCCATACCGTCACCGACAAATAAAATAACGTTTTTTGCTTTATTACGTGGCGTTAGTTTAGTTTTAGCAATAACAGCTTGCTCGCCATCGGCAAACCACTGACTGTCTTTTTGCACGTCAGGTAAAACGCCGGCAACAGCGACGCTAGAGAGTAAAAATGATGACAAAGCTGAAAGTGAAACCCACATTGAGTTCATAGTGCTTCCTTTGTTTTTAATTTAAGGTTAGAAGTTAAGAAGTTAATGCACATGCATTAACAGCCTCAGTATCCTAGTGATTAAAAATGACAGTTTGGTAAAGTAAAGATGAATGAACGATGAAGGATTTGTAACAGCATTGTGACAAGGTATTAGAGGTACTTTACTCAATAGCTCAATTAGAGCGCTTGCGGAGGACACAGGAGGTAACAAATTCACCTTGCTATTACGGCTAATTTACGAGATAAACACCCTCAATATTTTATTTAATTGATAACTTTAAAAAATAATAGAGAGTTAAGTGTTAGCAGAAATTTTAGTTGGGCCAATATTACGACGTTTAACATCACAACAATTAGTGCTGTGGTGGCTTAGTCCATTTGAGTGCCGTGGAGAATTTTGCTGTTACTTAAGTAACGATAGCTCAGCTGATGACAGTTTCATTAGTACTGAGGATACAAATACTTCAACTATAAAAACTTCGGCCACAAATAAATTAATCTTTAGTGCAGCAATTGATGAAGATAATTTAACGACTTTTCGTGTTGGTGAAAAAGCGGTTGTTCACTTGTTGGATGTGAGTATTAACTTACCGGTTGATACCTATATAGAGTATGACTTACGACTTTTAAATTCAAACGCTAGCTTTGACTGCAAAGACAATAATGCTCAAAGCGGTATCGCTATTAGCGCTGAAGGAAATAGTAAATGTCTAGCTGATATTATTCCTCATTTAGCCTATGGCAATAAGAGTCGCCCCTCCTTTATTATCCAAGAAAATATAAATAATTTACTTCATGGCTCTTGTCGTAATCCACATCACAAGAGCCCAGATAGCTTATTGGCAGGCGATAAATTAGTTGGCCAAACCTTGTCAGATGTTGAGAGAAGGCCGGCGCTGTTGATGATGTCTGGTGATCAAATTTATGCTGATCATGTTGCCGGTGTGACACTTCATGCTATTCACCAAGTGATCGCGTTATTAGGATTAAATGATGAAAGTTTTAGTGACGAAAGTTTAGCTCAACAAGGCATTACTTGTGGTAGTGAGCTTTATCAGTTTAGCGAACAATACTTTCAACGGGAGTTACTATTACCTAAAAGTGCTTCACCAGCAGCTTGGTTTAGACGCGCTTTTTTTACATTCAATAAGCAAGAGCCCATTTTTACTTCTACTTATGCTCATAATCATCTGATGACATTTGCTGAGAATATGGCGATGTATTTTTTAATGTGGTCTCCTACTTTATGGCAGAAGGTGACATTGGAAGGTTTTAATGTCCCTGATAAATACCAAGCGATTCATCAGCAAGAATCAGCTGCTATTAAAGACTTTGTTAGTGGTTTAGGCAAAGTACAGCGCTTACTTGCTCATACGCCAACCTATATGATTTTTGATGATCATGATGTTACCGATGATTGGAATTTATCGGCAGCATGGGAGCAAGCTGCTTATCAAGACCCGTTGGCAAAACGCATTATCGGTAATAGTTTGTTTGCTTATTGGTTATGCCAAGGCTGGGGTAACGATCCTAAACAATTTGAAGGGGATTTTTATAATGTTGCTAATGAGTACCAAGTAGCTAATGCTAATCAAAAAGAACCAAATTCAGCGCAACAAAGCGATGATTCACAAGGATTAAGTTCGCAAGCCTCATGCTCGCAAGGCTTATGTTCGCAAGACAAGTTTATTGACTATCTATTGAAGTTCTCCCATTGGCAATACACCCTTGATAGTCAGCCTAAGTTAGTGGTGCTTGATAGTCGAACACGTCGTTGGCGCTCAGAGCAAGCGTTAGGTGACCCTTCAGGGCTAATGGATTGGGAAGCTTTATGTGAATTACAACAAGAATTAATAGGTCATAACGCTATCTTATTGGTATCTCCAGCGCCTATTTTTGGTGTTAAGGTTATTGAAACTATTCAGCGTATTGCTACTTTAGCAGGTCAACCATTAGCGGTAGATGCTGAAAACTGGATGACGCATCCAGGCGCTGCGAGTACTTTGTTAAACATTTTCAAACACCCTAAAACACCAGAGCATTTTGTTATTCTGTCAGGCGATGTACATTATTCTTTTGTTTATGATGTTGAATTGCGGTTTCGCCACCATTCACCTCATATTTGGCAAATCACTTCCAGTGGTATTAAAAACCAATTTCCTCAACCGCTCATTGGTTTATTTGATCGAATGAATCGTTGGTTTTATGGCCCTTATTCACCGCTTAATTTATTTACAAAACGTCGCTCTATGCGTATTAAAGGACGTAAATTAATGGTTGATGAGCAAGAGCAAAAATTGAAATTAGGTCACCAACGTCTGCAACCTAAAAGTGGCTTGGGTTATTTAGAGCTACATGATGATGGCTCGCCACATTTAATCGCAGACTTACATTGTGATGGCAGTAAAACTGTTTTTATAGAAACTAGTGAAGAGCTACTTCCTTAGTGTTTTTTCTTTACCGGTAACATACGTGTTAGCGTGTCATCTTTTTGAATGTAATGATGCACTAACGCTGCTACGGCATGAAAAGCAATCAGATAATAACCCCATGAGCCAATCTCTTTGTGCCAGCCTTCTAATACTTTGCCAAAATCTTTATCGTAGGGGATAAGCGCGGGTAACTCTAAGCCGAAAAAAGGAATGACTTTACCTTTTGCACTGAGCACAAACCAGCCAAAAATTGGCATGGCAATCATGAAAAAATAAAGTGCCAAATGCGCAATATGGGCGCCCCTAGCTTGAAGAGTTGAAAGTGGTGGGGTTATTTGAGGAATAACTTGCACACTACGTAAATAGAGTCGTGCACAGACTAAAATAAATACCGATAAACCGAGCATGAAATGCCACATCTTGAAGAGGTCGCGCAGTTCAGTACCTTTTTCAAAAAACACTCTGCCTTCAATACTGGCAAAAACAAAAATCATTAAAACCACCATTAACCAATGCAGTTTAATTGAAAGTGAACCATAGTGATTTTGAGTGTTTTTCCAAGTCATGATCAGTTCCTTATTTACCTACTTTTGGGGACAAAGGTGCTCGCCAGGTCGGCAATATCATCAACACTTTTTGCCAATTGTTCCATTTGTTCGGCGACATTGTCTGTTTGCTGCCAAGTCGATTCGGTGTTTTGTGCAATATCCGTTAAGTGGCTATTTATTTCATGAGACACACAAGATTGCTCTTCAGCTGCTGTGGCTATTTGCGTTGCCGCTTGGTTAATATTTTGCATTTTTTCGACAACTGAATTAATTTGCTGATGGGACGCCTGAGCACTATCAACACAGAACTGCGCTTCATCCTTATTTTTATTCATCAAAGCAACCCATTCTTCTATGGTATTAAGCATAATGGTTAAGCGTTGATGAATTTTTACGGCAGAGTCTTGAGTACGTGAAGATAAGTTTCGTACCTCATCGGCAACGACGGCAAAACCTCGACCGTGTTCACCGGCACGTGCGGCTTCAATCGCTGCATTTAATGCTAATAAGTTTGTTTGGTCAGCAATTGATTGAATCTCTTCCATCAAGGCTCCGACATTATTCGCTGACTGCGTTAAGCTATCAGCTGAACTCGATGCACTTTCTACCGATTGTGCTAAATGGCTTATTTTGTCACTAGTTTCATAAATGCTTTGCTGAGATTGCTCACAGTGTTCGAAAGTTATCTCTAATTCGCTGGCAACATTAACCGTGTTTTGGGCAATATCTTGCGTAGAACCCTGCATTTGACTCATTGCAGTACTGAGTTGTTCTAAATCATTTTTCTGCTGGGCTAATGTTGTTCTAGTATCTGTTAAACCTTGACTTACTTTTGCCATAACGGCTTTTATTGGTTTAGCAGCGTCAAGCGTACGCTCAATAATGGCTTTAATTTTGGTTTTTAATAATAAGAAATTAAAATCAAAAACACTGGCGGTGCCTTTGCCGAAATACACTTTACGAGATACTGAGTCAAATACGCTTTGCATGCGTTGGGCCCGCATAGCGGTCGGAATGATATCAGACCAAAAAACAAGAACGGGTGTTATGGCGCTTAGTCCAGCAACGATGGAAGCAAACAAGCCAAGCTGAGTAAAAATAAAGCCTTGCGCGACAATGGACAGAAGAACTAGAAAAGCAAACTTGTGGTTTTTGGTAAACTCAAAGGTTGCCCAGCTGTTGTTCTTATTAAGTGCTTGATAAATTTGTTCAGCATTGTTCGCAAGGGAAGGGTCAGCGATGGAGCTGATGCATTGAAAGCCTGTTATTTGATTTTGACTGTATTGCGGAGTAATAAAAACATCCAACCAAATTTTGTTACCTGTTTTGCTTTTTAGTTGCAATATACCATGCCAAGAAAAGCCTTTTGCTAAGGTTTCTGATAGCTCATCAAGTACAACTTTAGGCATTTGTTCATGAGTTAAACTGCGAGTATCAGTATTGAGTAATTCACTTTCTTGGTAGCCAGTTGTTTGGCAGTATGCCTGATTTACATAGGTATAATTACCCTTCAAGTCGGTAACAGTAATTAATTGTTTCATAGTAGATGACATAGTTTGCACAACTTAAGTGATTTGATAATAACATTGATAAAACGTTATTGTTTTGATCTATATCGGCAGCAGAGAGTGAACTTTAATAAATTTTGAGTAAACTATATAAGTTATACCTGCTACCAATCAAGATGTAGGTCTCAGAGTGCTTGAATCATTTCAATTCAAGGCGCTGTGATGAAATAATGGTTATTCAGGAGGATTGCTCCTGCACTCTCTAATAACACCATCCGTGTAGCGTCATTATAATTCACAGCAACGATGAAGTGATTTTGCTCAAGCGCTTGTTCGACGCAGTATAAAGTCACTTAAATTCCCACTGAAAACCTGCACTTGAATGGAAACGGTTATAGACCAATTATTTATTAAAGCGTCTTATATTAATGAGCGTTAGAGTTTTCTAACTTAATTAACTTAGCAAGTATTTGCTTAAGTAGCTCACCACCCATTTGATTACTCTCTAGACCATTCTTATTACCAAAACTGCCTAATTGAATATTTTTAAACTGCTTGGTTTGTGTTTTATTATCATGAATAACGCTCAGGGTTAACTCATCAATGATCACTGAGCTTATTTTTACGCGTGTTATTGCTTTTCCTAAAAGGCGTTTTTTCTGCTTAGCTTCGTTAGAAGCAATAATCGCTTGGTTGTTTTCAACTGTTTTTTCATTTGGCTTAGTATTTAACGCTTCTAGTGCCAATTGTTCGCTTCGTTCAGGATACCTTTTTGCATAGAGCTCGGCACTTATCTGTGGGTATAAAGCGGGGTAGTCCGTTGCTAGTTTAGTATTCACTTGGTCGAGTAAAACCTCCAAATTAGTTTTACCTGAGTCACTTTTTCTAATCACCTCAGACCAAGCTTTTAGACTGCCTAGGCGGAGTTCTTCTACGTGAACGATAGTGGTTGTTTTCTTCTGTATGCTAGGTGAATCAAGTTGGCGAGTGGGGACTTTTGCCAGTTGTGCATTAATATTCTCTGCTTTCAATAGTAAGGGCTGAGTTGAGCCGTCAATATTACTTAACGAAAAGTCAGTAAAGTGAGTGATACCAGTAGTATCTGAGTAGCTGGCACTAAGTAGCTTTGCTTCTTGAGAACTATAGTAGTTACTCTGCAAAATGACTTGGCTTTTTAGGTAATCATTTAAAGAACTATTCGCGAGATACCATAACATGGTGCTAAAAAATAATAATAGGGCAAAGGCTAGTACGGCTAATTTGTTCAAGGAGTTATCTCGGTTGCATTAATTTGCGTTAAGTGGTTAATATTTTAAGCTAAGTTACCGTCTAGGTAAATGCTATTAACTAGGCTATAGGTTATAGTAATTGTGTACAAATATACTCAAACCACATGAAGCTACATCTTAGTGTAGTTTGGGTATATACGCTTCATACTTCGCTATCAATATGCTATTAGAGAATTTTATGCCAAATAAGTCTGTGCCTACAGCGCCTGCAAGTACTCCATCCTTCACCAGCCGTTTACCCTTATTCGTTATCGTTGCCATTCTAGTAGCCTTAATTGCTTATTTGCAATGGCCAGAAGCTACGAAAGAAAAAAGTACATTCAAGCGTGTAGTGGCGGTGAAAATGGTGCCGGTATTACTGACTGAATTTATTGAAAGTGTAGAAGCTGTCGGTACAGCCAGAGCAAATGAGCAAGTTGTTATTACCAGTAAATATTCAGATCTTGTTGATGAAATCTATTTTGATGATGGTCAGCGAGTTAACAAAGGTGCTGTGTTAGTTAAGTTGAATAATCAAGAAGAACTGGCAAAAGTCAGTGAATTAGAAGCTAACTTGTCAGAATCAAAGGCGCATTTAAAGCGACTAACTGAGCTACTTTCTAGTCGAGCTACTTCAAAGTCTCTCGTTGAGCAACAAGAAGCAAAAACTAAGGCAATTGAAGCGCAGCTTATGAGTGCGCGCACTAAATTAAATGATTTAACTATTCGTGCGCCATTTGCGGGTGTCTTGGGTTTTCGTGAGGCAAGTAAAGGTGCTTATATTGATGCCGGTGATGTCATTACTAGTTTAGATGATTTGAGTGTTATTAAAGTAGATTTTTACTTACCGGAACGTTTACTAACTGATATCCATGTTGGTCAACAAGTAAGTGCAGTGAATACTGCTTATGGGGATAAAGAGTTTATTGGTAAAATTACTGCTATTGATAGTCGAATTGACTCAAGTACACGAAGTATCAAAGCGCGTGCGACTATTAGTAATAAAGCCTTGAAACTTCACCCAGGCATGCTGCTCAATATTAGTGTGTTATTGCAGGTAGAGAATATATTACAGTTACCTGAGAGCAGTATCATTCCAATTGAAGATACCCATTATGTTTTTGTGGAAAGTGAAGGGAAAGCAATACGAAAAGCAATCAAAATTGGCCGACGCCACCCCGGAGTAGTGGAAGTTCTATCAGGTTTAGTTGAAGGTGAACATGTTGTGGTTGAAGGTGCACTTAAACTACGCGATGGATCTGCGGTAAGTATTATTGACCAAATTGCTGATGAAGCAGAAAAGCAAACTAAGTCAGCTAGCGAAAACACCAAGAAAACACCCGCTGAAAACGGGAGCAAAACCTAGTGATCCTCTCTGATTTATCGGTTAAAAGACCTGTTTTTGCTACGGTATTAAATTTACTGATTATAACGTTTGGCATTGTTGCTTTTTTAATGTTGCCGTTACGGGAATACCCGGACATTGACCCGCCGATAGTGAATATAAGTACCTCATATCCAGGGGCTTCTGCTGCTATTGTTGAAACAAAAATCACTCAATTATTGGAAGATAGAATTAGCGGCATTGAAGGGGTTAAAACTATTAACTCTAATAGTCGTGTTGGTCGCTCAAGTATTACCATTGAGTTTAATTTAGACCGTGACATTGATGCTGCTACCAATGATGTGCGCGATCGTATCTCTCGAGCATTGAATAATTTACCTGAGCAGTCTGATCCGCCAGAAGTCTCTAAAGCGAATGACGATGAAAGCGTGATTGTTTGGTTCGTTTTACAAAGTGAAACTATGAGTACGTTAGCGCTTACTGATTACGCTAATCGTTATATTGTTGACCGTTTTGCTGTAGTTGATGGTGTTGCTCGTGTACGTGTTGGTGGTGGCCGAACCTACGCCATGAAAATTCGCCTGAACCGTGCTTCTATGGCTGCGCGAGATATTACCGTACAAGATATTGAAAGAACCTTACGCGATGAGAATGTTGAGTTGCCAGCAGGGCGCATAGAGTCGATTGATAGAGATTTCTCCATTCGCGTTGAACGCAGTTATTTAACTGAGCAAGACTTTGCCAATATGGTTGTTGATCATTCTGAGAGTAAATCAGTGGTACGATTAGGCGATGTTGCTGAAGTTTTCATTGGTGCGCAAGATGATGAAAACATGTTTCGTGGTAATGGTAGAAATATGGTGGGATTGGGCGTAATCAAACAATCAAAAGCCAATACGTTGGACGTGGTCAAAACAGCTAGAAAAGAAATGATCGCTATTCGTGATTCTCTCCCTGTGGGAACAACGATCACTAATAGTTATGATAGTTCGGTCTTTATTCAAGGTTCTATCGATGAGGTGTATAACACCTTAATTATTGCCATGTTAATGGTAGTGTTAGTTATCTTTTTATTCCTTGGTAATGTTCGCGCCACCTTAATTCCTGCTGTTACTGTGCCTGTTGCCTTAGTTGGTTCAATGATGGCACTCTCTTGGTTCGGTTTTTCCATTAACTTGCTCACGTTATTAGCTTTAGTGTTAGCCATTGGTCTTGTTGTTGATGATGCTATTGTGGTACTTGAAAATATTTATCGTCGAATTGAAAAAGGTCAAACGCCATTAATGGCTGCTTACGAAGGGGGTAGGGAAGTAGCCTTTGCGGTTATTGCCACCACGTTAGTATTAGTTGCTGTATTCGTACCTTTGGTCTTTTTATCTGGCAATATGGGACGGTTATTTACCGAATTTGCCATTGCTATTGCTGCTGCTGTGGTTTTTTCAAGTCTGACAGCTTTATCACTTACCCCCATGATGTGCTCAAAAATGCTAAAACATAGAGAGCGAAGCTCTTCATTTGGTCAAAAGCTTGATCGTGCTTTTGCTCGCTTTGAAGCGGCTTATGGTCGAGCTTTAGCAAGTAGTATTCATCAGCCATTGTTAATTGTTCTGGTATTGGGTTTATCGTTAGCGGCAGTATTTTTATTATTTAATAAATTACCTTCTGAATACACACCCAAGGAAGATCGCGGGAATTTCTTTTTAATTATGCAAGGCGCTGAGGGTGCTAGTTATGAGAGTAACGTTAAAAATATGCATAAAATTGAAGAAAAGCTTCTAGGTTACCAAGCTGAAGGGGAATTAGATCGAGTATTAGTCCGTGTTCCTGGCTTTGGTGGTAGTGGTGGTATTGCCATTGTTGGTTTACCTGAGTGGGATAAACGTAGTATTGATACCTTTAGTTTTATCAATAAAATAAACCGTGATGTGCAAAGTGTTACCGATGTACGTGCTTTTGCTATTATGCGCCGTGGTATTGGTGGTGGCGGTGGCAGTAACGCCCCTGTGTCATTTGTTTTACAGGGCAATACTTTTGAAGAGCTAGCGCAATGGCGTGATATTTTGATCACAGAAGCACAAAAAAATCCTAACCTGTCAAATATTAATAGTGATTATAAAGAAACCTATCCGCAGCTATTAGTGCAAATAGATCGTGAACGAGCTTATGATTTAGGCGTGCCTGTAGGTGACATAGCGCAGACTTTAGAGACCATGTTAGGGCAGCGTCGTGTTACATCATTTGTAGATCGCGGTGAAGAATACGATGTGATTGTTGAAGGAGATGAAAAGCAATTCCAGAGCCCAACGGATATCGATAATCTCTATGTTCGCTCTAGAACGACAGACAAACTAATTCCATTAGCTAACCTGCTAAATATTGGTGAAAATGCGACTTCCTCTAGACTGAATCGTTATAATCGCTTACGTAGCATAACGGTTACGGCAAACTTAGCCGACGGTTATGCCCTAGGTGATGCGTTAGATTTTTTGGTTGATGTCACTAAAAATAAACTGCCGGAACATGTGCAAGTTGATTATAAAGGTGAGTCGTTATTACTTAAAGAGTCAGGTAATTCTATCTTGTTCGTATTCTTACTGGCGCTATTAATCACCTACTTGGTGTTAGCGGCGCAGTTCGAAAGTTTTATTCATCCTTTTGTTATATTACTTACCGTACCCTTGGCGCTGGTTGGAGCCCTTGCTGGTTTAGAGCTTATGGGTATGAGCTTAAATATTTATAGCCAAATTGGTATTGTAATGTTAATTGGTTTAGCTGCAAAAAATGGTATTCTAATTGTTGAATTTGCAAATCAATTACGTGATAGAGGTATTGCTTTTGAAGAGGCGTTAATTAGTGCTGCACAGCAAAGATTACGTCCAATAGTTATGACTACATTTACTACGGTCACGAGTGCCATACCTTTAGTGTTGGCCGTTGGCCCCGGCGCTGAAAGTCGTATGGTTATTGGTGTAGTTATTTTTGCTGGCGTATCATTAACAAGTATATTTACCTTGTTCATAGTGCCTGGTGCCTATTATTGGTTATGTCGTAATACCGGTTCACCGCAAGCTATTGCCAATGAAATTGAAAAGGCTGAGCAACTAGGCGTGTCAGAATCTAGTCTTTAGATATAATTGACCTAGCTAAGTATTAGATAGGTATTAGTTAATAACTAGTTATTCATGATATTTAGTAAGTAAATCTATATGTAAATTAAAAAGCCCTAGTGACTCTCGTCTGCTAGGGCTTTTTTATGTGTGCGTCGATACTGTTGTGAACGCGCTTTGTCAAAATGCTATTGATTATTGAACCGCTAATATCAACTGATTACTATCAATGGCTAGTTTCAATAATTAATATTTGTGATTGAAACTTATACCAAGTTGATTAAGTTATTTCCCACTCAGCGAGAGTTAAAAGGCTCAAAGGTAAGGCATTGATTGAAGAGAATAGTTATTCTATTGTCAAAATCAATAACGCAGCATGTGAGCCTTTACCTTTTATTAGGTACTCGCCCTTTGGGAGCTCATTAGCAAACTAATAACATCACAGAATTAATGAAATATAGAATAACTATGTTTAAAAAATTTCACTTGTTCTAAGCTCG
>CAJXRC010000061.1 GCA_913058405.1 uncultured Colwellia sp.
ATCTACACTATCCTCTTCGTCGGCAGCGTCAGATGTGTATAAGAGACAGTTATTAACTTGAGTAGTTGTTAACTTCAACAGTTCTTAGCTTCGGTATAACGTTTTTATTAAATGGTAACCAAACTTTGTCTTTATTGGCCCATGAACTTTTAATATGGGTCTTTTGAAAACAACATCATCAAACGCTTTCACCATTTGACCACGACGAAACTCGCCTAAATCACCACCTTTTTTCTTTGATGGACAAAGTGAATGCTTCTTTGCAAGCGCGCCAAAATTAGCGCCACTATCAAGTTGAGCTTTTAATTCTTTCGCTTGTTTTTCAGTTTTTACTAAAATATGCAGGGCAGATGCGCTCGCCATGGTTTTTTACCTTCAATATTATCATTGCTGTTATTATACTACAGCCAAGCGGCTGGAAGATATGTGTTTCAAAACGCAAGTTCTTCCCTTGTTCAAAACATCTCTTTTTACTTAAAAGCGTTTATAATTTCAGCGATAACTTATTATTCATCTACTATAAATACTAAAAATAATTTCATTACAAATAATTACTTTTACTTACCTTAGCTATGACATAAAATGTCATGAATTTAACTACTCAATGTGGACTTAACTTATGACAAAAATCCAACACCTGTTTGATAATAATAAACAATGGGCAGAAAGAATTACAAAAGAAGACCCTAACTTCTTTAAAGCATTATCTGAACAACAATCACCAAAGTATTTATGGATAGGTTGCTCAGATTCTAGGGTACCTGCAAACGCTCTTCTAAACATGGATCCGGGAGAGGTTTTTGTTCATCGTAATATTGCTAACCAAGTTATTCATACTGACTTAAATTGTTTATCTGTTATTCAATATGCTGTTGATGTATTGAAAGTGCAGCATATTATTGTTTGTGGTCATTACGGTTGTGGTGGTATTAGTGCAGCACTTGATAATAAGAGCCATGGATTAATAGACAACTGGTTGCGCCACATTGAAGATGTTTACCGTTTTCATAAAGAAGAAATGGATAAACTTACTGATAAAACAGAACGTATTAACTTACTCTGCGAGCTTAATGTTATAGAGCAAGTCGCTAATATTTGTAATACAACTACCTTAGTTAACGCTTGGAAGAACAACCAAGATACGACAGTGCATGGCGTAGTGTATAACTTACATGATGGTATTTTAAAAGACTTAAACGTATCAGCTACAGGTAAATAAGTTTTAACGTCCTAAGTAATATTGATTTAAAAAATACTGACTTAAAAAATTTAGTTTCAAATAACAAAAAGCCAACATACTCATTGAGCATGTTGGCTTTTTAATTGGAAAAATTTGAGACGTTTATTTAAAGAACGCCACGTTCCATTTGATTTAACTCAATTGATTTAAATAAGGTTGAAAAGTTACCCTCTCCAAATCCTTGATCATCTACACGTTGAATCATTTCAATAAAGATTGGACCAAATAAATTTTTAGTAAATATTTGAAGCAAGTATGAGTCTTCGCTTTGGCTATCGACCAAAATTTGGTGCTCTTTAATACGTTCTTTATCTTCTTTTACCCAAGGGACGCGGTTAAATATCTCATCATAATACTCAGGAACGATATTTAGAGTATCAACAATCGAACGATCTAATTTATCAAGAGAGCCTACAAGGTCATCGGTAATAAACGCTAAATGTTGTACGCCCGGGCCGTTATATTCATTAAGATACTCATCAATTTGGTTATCTTTGCTGCCCTTTCCTTCATTAATTGGAATACAGAATTTTCCACAAGGTGATGCAAGTGCATAAGAAATTAAAGCTGTTTTAACACCTTTAATATCAAAGTATCTCACTTCGGTAAAGCCAAAAACGTCTTTATAAAAATCAGCCCATTTATGCATAGTGCCTTGATAAACATTATTGGTTAAATGGTCTACGGCTAAGAAGCCTTTATCTTCAACTATTACTGGCTCAGCAATATCTTCAAAGTCAGTATCGTAGATTAAGCCTTTATTAGTGCCTGTTTTTGCGAAGTTTTCAATGAAATAAATAAGACTTTCACCAATACCATAGATGGCTGGGTACGGAAGTTTATTTTCTTCATTTGCAGCAGATTTCGCTCCACGCTTAACCGCTTCATTAAAAGCAAAGTCAGCATCCTCTACACGCCAACCCATAGAACAAATAG
Organism: uncultured Colwellia sp.; assembly: GCA_913058405.1. GTDB lineage: Bacteria > Pseudomonadota > Gammaproteobacteria > Enterobacterales > Alteromonadaceae > Colwellia. The sequence goes on from CAJXRC010000061.1 coordinate 2,177, forward strand.
CAGGACCATGGCTTTTAGCGAATTCTTTAGAGAAACCTGCTTTTTCTTTATTCAATAAAAAGTGGATATCGTTTTGATTAAAGTACTCAACATCACGCCCTTTCATTTTTTTAGTTTTTGAGAAACCAAAACCATAGAAAGCTTTTTCCATGAAGTCTGAATCTGGCGTGGCATATTCAGTAAATTCTATACCACATAATTTTAACGGGTTTTTGCTGTCGGTCATTGTTATCTCTCTTTCATTCAATGTCTGTCTTAAAGCCATTATCTAGGGCAAATGATTAAAGCGAAAGTCCTCTACTAACAAGGCCTAAAAGATGGTTGTAACAGAAGTTGTACGTGTATTCGTACAAAAAAATTACTGACTGCTAACAAGCCTATACTATGGCTCGCAGCTTAGTGTAAAGAAATATAAACAGCCGATTAATTGACTGGAGAAATAATCCATATTTGTTCATTTATAATTCAATATTTACAACTTAAGTTTCTAACTCCCTATTGGTAAAGCCAATACGTACTAAATCACCTTTGATTAATTAGAAATGAGCGCGTTAACTTAATGTGACTTTTTCAGGCTAGTTACAATTTAATTACTAATTTCCTTAGCAAAATCAGCCAGAACGACTAACCTTAAAATATAGCAAGTGCTTCTTACCTTACCTTTACAAGCTGTTAAGTGCTGGCTTTTACTATTTATATCTTAGTGGATAGCAATGTATTCTTTTGGAGGTAGTTATGAGTATTTTTCAACATTATCAAACGCGCTATGAGCAAGCTCAACAAGAAGAGTTTGGTTTACAAGAATTCTTAACTATTTGTAAAGAAGATAATCTAGCTTATGCTAGTGCATCGGAACGCTTACTTACGGCCATTGGTGAGGCTGAAATGGTCGATACAGCGACCGATCCCAGACTGAGCAGAATTTTTTCCAACAGAGTTATCAAACGCTATCCTGCATTTGCTGATTTTTACGGTATGGAAGAAGCCATCGAACAGATTGTGTCTTATTTAAAACACGCTTCACAAGGACTGGAAGAGCATAAGCAAATTTTGTATTTATTAGGCCCAGTTGGTGGCGGTAAATCTTCTCTTGCTGAAAAATTAAAGTCTTTAATGCAACAAGAGCCCATCTATGTTTTAAGTGCAAATGGTGTGCGTAGCCCCGTTAATGACCACCCTTTTTGCTTATTTGATGCCAATTCCGACGGAAAAATCCTTAAAGAAGAATATAACATCCCGGGTCGTTACTTGAATAACATCATATCTCCTTGGGCTGCAAAACGTTTGCACGAATTTAAGGGAGATATTGCTCAATTTAAAGTAGTAAAAGTTTACCCTTCTATCTTGGATCAAATTGCCATAGCTAAAACTGAACCTGGTGATGACAACAACCAAGATATTTCTGCACTCGTTGGTAAGGTAGATATTAGACAACTCGAACATTTCGCTCAAAATGATGCTGATGCTTATAGCTACTCAGGGGCTTTATGTCGTGCAAATCAAGGCTTAATGGAATTTGTAGAAATGTTCAAAGCGCCTATTAAAGTGCTACATCCTTTATTAACAGCCACTCAAGAAGGTAACTACAACCCTACTGAAGGCCTATCCGCATTGCCATTCAACGGTATTTTGCTTGCCCATTCAAATGAGTCTGAGTGGCAGACCTTTAGAAATAACAAGAACAACGAAGCATTCTTAGACCGTGTTTATATTGTTAAAGTGCCTTATTGTATGCGCGTCTCTGAAGAAGTTAACATTTATAAAAAATTACTTGAGCACAGCGAATTAAAAACGGCGCAGTGTGCACCAGACACCTTAGATATACTGGCACAATTCTCTGTATTATCTCGTTTAAAAGATCCGGTTAATTCAAGTATATATTCGAAAATGCGTGTGTATGACGGTGAAACCCTTAAAGACACCGATCCAAAAGCAAAATCCTATCAAGAGTATCGTGATTACGCGGGTATTGATGAAGGCATGTCAGGACTGTCTACTCGTTTTGCCTTTAAAATTTTATCACGAGTGTTTAACTTCGATAGCGTAGAGGTAGCAGCAAATCCCGTTCATTTATTTTATGTATTAGAGCAACAAGTTGAACGAGAACAACTCCCTAAAGAAATCACTGAACGCTATCTAGAGTTTATTAAAGGTTACTTAACGCCTGAGTACATCGAATTCATTGGTAAAGAAATTCAAACCGCTTACCTAGAGTCTTATTCCGAATACGGACAAAACATTTTCGACCGTTATGTTACCTATGCAGATTTTTGGATTCAAGATCAAGAGTATAGAGATGCTGAAACGGGCCAGTTGTTTGACCGTCAATCACTGAATGAGGAATTAGAAAAAATTGAGAAACCTGCAGGCATTAGTAACCCTAAGGATTTCCGAAATGAAATTGTTAACTTTGTTCTACGAGCAAAGGCCAATAACAATGGTAAAAATCCAGCTTGGACAAGTTATGAAAAGCTTAGAACTGTCATTGAGAAAAAAATGTTTTCCAATACAGAGGATTTACTACCTGTGATTTCTTTTAATGCTAAAACATCCGCTGATGACCAACAAAAACATGATGATTTTGTTAAACGAATGATGACAAAAGGCTATACCCGAAAACAAGTACGCTTATTGTCTGAATGGTATTTGCGCGTTAGAAAGTCCTCTTAAGTTGTATCTCTTAAGAAAAAGGATATATACCCACTACCAATCAAGGTGCAGTTTTAGAAGTACTAGTGAAATGAAGATTTTTCGCAACCTTCTGAGATAAATTATAAATGACTTTATCCTACATTTTGAATGGTAACGGGTATGTATAGTAAAAGAGATAAGGAGAACGTATGACCAACTTTATTGATAGACGTCTTAATAGTAAAAACAAAAGTACGGTTAACCGTCAACGCTTTTTAAGACGCTATAAAAACCAAATTAAAAAGTCTGTGTCTGAAGCCATCAATAAACGCGGCGTAACAGACATTGATTCAGGTGAAAGTATCGTCATTCCAAACAGAGATCTGTCTGAGCCAACTTTTCACCAAGGTGATGGTGGTGTAAAAGATAGAGTTCACCCCGGAAACGATCAATTTTCTACCGGTGATAGAATCCCTCGCCCACCCAAAGGGCAAGGTCAAGGTGCAGGACAAGGTGACGCAAGTGATAGTGGCGAAGGAGAAGACGATTTTACTTTTTCTATCTCTAAAGAAGAGTACTTAAACCTTTTATTTGAAGATTTAGAATTGCCTAACCTTGAAAAAAATCAGTTAGATAAATTGATTGAGTATAAAACTGTTCGTAGCGGTTATTGTGCTGAAGGTGTTGCTTCAAATATAGATATTGTCAAATCCCTACAAGGCTCAATTGCTCGTCGAATAGCCATGTCATCCTCAAAACGTAAGCAGCTAAAAGCGCTTGAAGAAGAGCTACTTGCGCTGATTAATGATAAGCATGACAATATTCAGCAAAAGCGCGAACTAATGGCTCAAATTGAAAGTTTAAAAGAAAAAATCGCCAAAGTTCCTTTTATTGATACCTTCGACTTAAGGTTTCGTAACTATGCCAAGCAAGCGGTACCTACTTCAAAAGCCGTAATGTTCTGTTTAATGGATGTATCTGGCTCCATGGATCAAGCAACCAAAGAAATGGCCAAACGTTTTTATATTTTGCTTTATTTATTTCTCAGTCGTACCTATAAGAATATCGATGTTGTTTATATTAGACATCATACTCAAGCTAAAGAAGTTGATGAACATGAGTTCTTCTATTCGCAAGAAACAGGCGGAACCATTGCATCGAGTGCTTTAGAGCTAATGAATGACATCATTAGTGAACGCTATAATGACAATCAGTGGAACATTTATGGTGCCCAAGCATCAGATGGTGATAACTGGGCTGATGACTCTCCTCGTTGTCAGGAGATTTTAGAAAAGCAAATACTGCCTAAAAGTAGATATTTCAGTTATATCGAAATAACCCAACGAGCCCACCAAACGTTATGGAAGCACTATCAACAAGTCGAAGAGTCTCATACTAACTTTGCCATGCAACACATTAAAACAGTTGCTGATATTTATCCTGTGTTCAGAAAGTTTTTCAAGAAAAACACACAAAGTGCCGCTTAACAGTAACTTTTACCTAAAATAAGTGGGTGATTAATGACTAATAAAAATAATACGGCTGAAAATATTCATAAAACAACCGTTACTCCGTTAGATGATACTCCTGATTGGACCTTTGATTTACTTGGGCAATATCAGCATGAAATTGCTCGAGTTGCTGATTTTTATCGCCTAGATACTTACACCAATCAAATAGAAGTGATCACTGCTGAGCAAATGATGGATGCTTATGCCAGCGTGGGAATGCCCATCGGTTATAGTCATTGGACTTTTGGTAAAAAATTCATCCAAACAGAACAAAACTATAAACGTGGCCAAATGGGTTTAGCCTATGAAATTGTCATAAATTCCAGCCCTTGTATATCTTATCTTATGGAAGAAAACACGCTAACGATGCAAGCGTTAGTGATGGCCCATGCATGTTATGGGCACAATTCCTTTTTTAAAGGCAATTATTTATTTAAGTCATGGACTGACGCCAGCTCTATTATTGATTATTTGTTATTCGCAAAAAAATATATCGCGCAATGTGAGCAAAAATACGGTATTAGTGAGGTAGAATCTACGTTAGATGCTTGTCATGCATTAATGAGCCATGGAGTTGATCGATATAAAAGACCACAAAAAATATCATTAGATGAAGAATTGAAGCGACAATCTGAACGTGCTGAATACTTGCAATCACAAGTCAACGCACTTTGGCGAACTGTTCCTAAAAAGGAACAGCAAGAAAATGAACAAAAATATAAGTTCCCTAAAGAGCCTCAAGAAAACATCTTATATTTCATTGAGAAAAATGCTCCCTTATTGCAACCTTGGCAAAGAGAAATTGTTAGGATCGTAAGAAAAATATCACAATACTTTTATCCTCAAAAACAAACGCAAGTAATGAATGAAGGATGGGCATGCTTTTGGCACTACACTATTCTAAATCACTTATATGATGAAGGGTTAGTGACTGATAAGTTTATGCTGGAATTCTTACATAGCCATACTAATGTGGTAGCACAGCCCGAATACAACAGTAAATATTATTCAGGTATAAACCCTTACGCTTTAGGTTTTAATATGTTCATTGATATTAGACGTATCTGCGAACACCCAACTGAAGAAGATAAGGAATATTTTCCGGAAATAGCTGGGAGTAACTGGGTCGATACTGTTCACTTTGCCATGGAAAACTTTAAGGATGAAAGTTTTATAAGCCAATATCTATCACCAAAATTAATTCGAGATTTTAAGCTGTTCCATATTCATGACGATAGTGATGATAATTACGTGGAAATTGGCGCTATTCATAATGAACAAGGGTATAAAAAAGTTCGTCACAACTTAGCTAACCAGTACAACCTCAGTAACCTTGAGGTTAATATCCAAATAGTCGATGCAAATATCGATGGGGACAGAGCATTAACACTCAGATATACACCACATAATGGTATTGAACTTGGTAACTCTAAAGACGAAGTATTAAAACACCTTTATTATTTATGGCACTTCGACGTTAAAATTATTCAAGAAGATTCAGCGGGTGAAGATAAAGTAATTGCCTGTTGCCCACAAAAAAAAGAAGACGATTAAAATCGTCTTCTTTTTATATTTATCTATATGAATATAGTGCTAATCTTCAGAAAGCTCTTTTAGCACTTCTTCCTTAAGCTCGCTCCATAATTGACCAGAATCAATACCATTTTGACGAACTGCAAAAATTGCTTCATCAAATTTTTCTGCTTTAGCCAACTCGATGAGCTTTTTATAATAAGTTATCGATATTTCACGTCCCTTGGGGTGAGCAAAATATAAATTACCGATACGAGAATACAGACCACTTAAGCCATTTAATATTAATAAATAGATTGAATTACCTGATGCAATAACTAAATCTTTATTTAACTGATAATCAAATTGGGCAAATGCCTCGCCAGTATCTTCAACATCAACGTAAGCTTGTAGCGACTCTATAGCCTTTGTAGGGTTATTTTTTAATGCAGCTCGAATATAAATGGCACTTATATTTGTGCGCGCTGATAACAAATTATCAACTAAATCAGGAATTCCATCCTGATCCAATTGCACCAAAGTTTCCAGAATATTTAAACTAGATGTTTCCCAAAAATCATTTACTTTAGTTGGTTTACCATGCTGAATGGTTAACCAACCATCTCTGGCTAATCGCTGCAAGACTTCTCTTAACGTAGTTCGAGTTACTCCGATAAGTTCAGATAGTTCACGTTCAGCTGGCAATATAGATCCAGGAGGAAAACCGCCATTCCAAATGGACTCAACGATGTATTGTTCCGCAAATCCTGCTGGGCTTTTAGCTTTTATGACCATTGATGATAATTACCTAATGATTGGTGTAAATAGGGGGGTGAATATGACTGATTGTACCAGAAGTACGTTTATGTACAAGGATACAAAAAGTGACAAATTTGATCACTGCCAATTAAAATGAGAATCCAGGGCAACCTGAGAATTAGTAAAATACACCCTATCAAATAATTTATAACACTTCAGAATTTTCAATCATCATTAATGAGGTTTGTTTTACTTTTTTAATGATAAGTGTTTCAGGTATGTATGTGGGATACATCACTCAAAAAGAGAATGTCTTTCATTGAGAGTTACTATGAGAGAAAGTGCTAACCGTCACTATTGTCACAAAGCCGACCTAATTATTAGCGCAATAGATCCGTCTTCTATGTCCACTATCTTCAAGGAGAGCAGACATTCGAAGTATATGTCTATCTCGCTGTCGCCAGAGTGAGATAGAATAACTATTATTTTTTTTGCCAAAATGACAAATTCATCTTTATTTGAGCATTAAAGCTAACTTGCTTAGCTTTCATATTGATTATTAGTTTTTTAAATGAAGGCAATTCATAGAGCGGCTCAAACATTGTTTGTTTGTTGACCTTTTCGACAGAGGTAATTCCTTGCTCTATTGCTTGCACTAAATATCGGATTGCTAAATTTCTTTGCTGTGTTTGTGCATAAATAATAGCCAAATTGTAGCTGTATAGTGCTTTATCTGTTCCTGACTGTAGTTTGTCTTTCAATACTCGCTCAACTTGCCTAACCTCCTTTTCACTTGCGGGTAAATTCAGCATTAATCTCATTAAATTAGCAGAAGAAACCAATTGCTTATCATCAATCACTGCTTGATAGTCAAACTGTAATTTTTGATAAAACTCCAGTGCCAACTTAGCTCTTTTAGAAAAATAAAAACTATCAGCCAAACCTTCTATAAGCAAAGGATGTTCATTATAAAGATTAAGCTTTTCTTGATAGATTTTCTCAGCAACAGCATACTCTCCGTTAACAATCGCTAACTGGCCTAAATGATAAGTCGCTAATAAATAATCTGGCTGCAGGGCTATGGCCTTATTATACCAAATTTTTGCTAATTCAAACTGGCCTAACCTTTGTAAGGTTTGTCCGGCATGTACCATACTAACAACATGTTTATCGTCTAAAGAAAGTGCTTTCTCAATGAGCGTTAATGCGTCAATCAAGTTACCCTGCTCGCTATAAATAAAACTTAAATTTGATACGACTTCGGTGTTATTAGGGTCAAGTGCTAAAGACTTTAAATAAGGGGCAATACTTTTTGATAGCCAACCTGACACGTAATATGCAGTGCCTAAAGCTTTGTAGGATTCGGCTGAATTACTGTCATAAGTAATGGCTTGATAAGCATTATCAATTGCATGCGCCTGTGTGCTGTTATCACTTTTAAATTGAAATATTTGCTGCGAATATGCTTGGCTTAATCCTGTATAAGCCAAAGAGTAATCAGCTTTGATAGCGATCGATTTTTTAAAAAAGTCTATCGCTATTATATTATCAACGGCACGATAACGTTGATAATATAATAACCCCTTTTGATAAAGCTCTTGGGCTACTTGTTCTGCATTAGGCTTACCTTCGATAATATCACTCTCATCAATACTTACCGTTTTATCTGTTATTGCATGCGTAATAGCGGAAAGAATTGGATTTTGGAAAAAATAACCATAAATAACAACCAGTAAACTAATAAGCAGTAATGAGGTAAAAAATATTTTAGATAATGTTTGCCAAGCGCCATGAAATTGCTGACTACCTAAGTTGGGAAATTGGTCATTTCCTGTTAAATCAAGCATTGCCGCTGCAGGTTGAGCCAGTGTACATTCACAGGTGACCTCTGGAAGTAATCGATAGCCTCTACCACGCACCGCTTCAATGTAAGTAGGCGCACTGGCATTATCAGTAATCGCTTTTCTCAATAACTTCACTCGTTGTTTTAGTGTCTCATCCCCAATAACCACATTAGGCCAAACAATCTCCATCAGCTCTTGCTGACTAAGCAAGGTTGGCGAAGCTCTCAGTAATGCCAATAACAAATCATAACTAAGCTTAGGTAAGGGGATCTCTTTATTATTTCGCGTTAATGTTCCTCGCTGAACATCTAACACTAAATCAGCAAAGAAGTAGCGAGTGATATTACGTCGGTTTGTCAGATTACTCATAATATCCCTTAGAACAGATTGCTTCTAACTTAAGTATGATAAGTTACTGTATTTTAAGATAACTGCAATCATTGTTTCACTCTTTCACCAAAGCTTCACCAATAATTAATAGAGCATTCACCAAGTCTTCAAGTCTTTATCTCTGCAATCTTTATTCTTTTAATTGAAATTTAATAAAACTAATAATTAAGAATAAAATAACAGGGAACAACTATGAGCAACACAATCTTGGCAGAAAACGAAGACCTAAGTGTGCCAACAGAATCTCAATTTGATGAATTATGGGGACATCCAAAACCCTTATGGATGTTATTTATGGCCGAGTTTTGGGAGCGCTTTGCCTTTTATGGAATACGTTGGGCACTAACTCTTTATATCGTCGCTCAATTTTTTAATGGCGATAGCTCGGGACAAACTTTTGCCTCAAATACCTATGGTGCGTATTTAGCACTTGTATATGGTAGTGCAATTTTTGGAGGATACATTGCTGATAAGGTTATCGGCTCACAGCATTCAATTTTACTAGGTGCATTGATTATGGGGGCTGGCCTATTTATGATCATGATCCCCAATGAAACGTTTTTTATGCTGGGACTAGCTACTGTCATCGTGGGCAATGGCTTGTTTAAACCTAATATTTCAAACCTTGTTGGAAAAATTTATCAACACAACGATAGTCGCCGTGATAAAGGTTTTAGCATATTTTATATGGGTATCAATGCCGGTGCTATGCTCTCCCCCATTATCACTCAATGGCTAGCGAGTACATTGTCAGACACCCCAATGATGGATAATTATAAAGCCGTGTTTGCCGCTGCGGGTGTTGGCATGTTAATTAGCTATGTTTGGTTTTATTTTGGCCGCCGTCAATTAAAAGGCCTTGGATCAATAGAAAAATCAGTTAAACGTACTAAAAATCTATTGTATATAGTGCTTGGTGCCGTTGTTTCTATTTTTCCTGTGTATATATTGATGGCATATGCAGGAGCACAAGTTCTCGCTTGGATCCTATTTGCCTTATTTGCGGCACTTTCAATAATGTTGATTACTCAGGCTAAAAAACAAGGAAAAATAGCCCTAGATAAAATGATTGCTTGTTTAATCATGTTTTTATTCAATGTCATATTTTTTATGTTTTTTGAACAAGCTGGTAGTTCATTCACCTTTTTAGCACAAAATATTGTTGACCGAACCATTACTGAATCCATTGATTTTAAAATTGCTTGGTTTCAATCAGTTAACTCAGTTTCTATTTTACTGTTAGCTCCACTGGTCTCAATATTATGGCTTGCCCTAGCAAAACGTAAAATTGAACCCAGTATTCCAAGAAAATTTGCCTTGGGATTACTCGGTACAGGCTTAGGTTTTTTAGTCTTAGTTTATGCCTTAGAAAATTTACTCGATGCTAATAATATGATTCCACTTTGGCCATTAGCAGCATGCTATGTATTACATACGATAGGTGAACTGTGTTTATCACCAATAGGTTTATCTATGGTGAGTAAGTTAGTGCCAGCATCTATGGCAGGAATTGCCTTTGGTGGATGGTTTTTAAGTACGGCTATTGGTAATAATTTTTCAGGCATATTGGCAGGCTTTATCAGTGGTGAAACGGGTATGACTGTTAACTCTGCAATCAGTGGCTTTAATTTTAGTTTCTGGTTACTAATTGGTGGCGGAGTATTTTTATTTATCATTGGACCAGCAATTAACAAGCTGATGCATGGAGTGAAGTAATTTTCATAATATTTAAGCATGACATAAGTATTATTCGATAATACCTATGTCATAACCCTAAGTATCTCCTTGGGATAAATTAACTATTCCACTACGTAGATCCAATAGACACTTTTTCAGCAAAACTCCTTTCATATCCGTTAGCAATCAATATGCATATTTCAGAGTGAACTATGAATGGTTGCTATGCATCTCACCCCAAAGATCATAGTGTTCAGCTAATCATCATCACTAATTTAGAGTTAAATCAGCCACCTTTTGCCACTAAGCGAGTTAAAATTAGCATCAATTTTGCCACTTAAATATCATCAGGATTCACGATCATAAGGGAGAGTTTTAGCCTTGAGCGGACCTCGATATTTTATGAAACCATGATATGATTCGATTTTCTACAGCAAACCTTCATGCTCTATAATACTGCCTATTTTTTTTAAAGCCTCTAATCGCTGGCCACTAATGTTATGAACAAAGCTTAATCGCAAACAATTTAAAAATGTTTTGTTCGAAGAAAACAACATGCCGGGGGTCATTATTATGCCTAATTTAAGTGCTTTTTTATAAATCACAGTAGTATCTATATGCGGTTCTAATTCAATCCAAATAGATAAGCCACCATCAGGAATCTTAAAATAAAAAGGAAAGTGCCAATGCTCATTGATACTGGTAATCAATAAATTTCGCTGTTCTATTAAGGTTTGTCGATATTGAATTAAATGTCGTCGATAAAACCCTTCAGCCATAAAACTAGCCAAACCTTGTTGAATAGTTTTATTCGTCGCCAAAGAGTTCACTAACTTCTGATGAATTATTTGACTATGTTTTTCTCCTCCGACTATCCAACCAATACGCAAATCTCTAGACAGGGATTTGGAGATAGAACTACATAATATTACCTTGCCAGATGTGTCAAAACTTTTTAACGGCTCAGGTGTAAAGTGAAAACCTAAATCACCATAAATATCATCTTCGATAATCGTAAAATTATGTATATTAGCTAGTCTAATCAAGGATTTCTTTTCATCTAAAGAAATACAAACACCTGTAGGGGTAGAAAAATTAGGTGTCACAATACACGCCTTCACTTGCCATTTATCTAAAATATTTTGTAAATCGGAAGATTTAATACCGTTGTCTGATGAAGAAGGCAATTCAATAACTTTCAATTTTAATAATTGTAAAAGCTGTAAACATCCATAAAAAGCAGGACTTTCAATGACAACTATATCTCCAGGTTCACAGCAGGTAGACAATGCTAGAAATAAGCTATTTTGGCATCCTGAGGTAATGCAAATTTCATCTGGTGATATAAATAAACCTCGAGAGCGGTAATGTTCGCTGATTTGTATTTGTAATTCTTTTACACCTTCAGGGTTATCATAATAGAGGCTGTTCGTTATTGGCTGTTGGCGCATTGCTCTATTTATATGACGATTCAATAATTCAATATGGCTGGTATTTTGTTGAACTTTAGCCGAAGGATAAATATCAAATGCTGCTCCATTTTCCATTATTTCATGAAAAATATTTGGTACCTTAACGAAACAAGGAGATTTAATTTGGGCTTCTTTGTCTAATATTGGGCTTTTATTCTGCCGCGAAAGTACATAATAGCCTGACTTAGGTTTTGCCTTAATAAGACCACTTGCTTCTAATTTATGTAAAGCCGTTTGTACTGAAACTTTTGAAATGGCATATTCTTCACTTAATTTTCGAATAGAAGGCAAGCGCTCATTTTCACGCCAAACATTACTCATTATCTTTTCTTTTAGTGTTGTTGCTAATTTTTGATAAATAAACTCTTTCATTACTAGCCTTCCAGCGCCTAACTCTTTGATATGTCTAATACCAAATGAAATAATGAATGAGTCAATTCAGAGCTCTGTCAGGGAAGTTAGAACAAGCAAAATTTGTGCGTATATAGTCGCTCTATATCTAACAAATTTGTGACTTTATCACTTTCCTGACAAGCTCCCAAGGGCGAGTTTAAAAGGGTTACATGCTGCGTTATTGATTTTGAGAAGGGAATAACCATTCTCTTCAATCAACGCCTTGCCTCAACACCTTTTAATTCTCGCTGAATGATCTATTCATTACTTCAATTGGTATAACGTAAAGAATCAAAGCTTAATTCTGTACCTATATATTTTTATATTATTGTCTATTTTAATGACAGTGTCAGTAGATATAATTATGACAATTATCTCTATGCGTATTAAAAAAGTTATGACCAACTTATCCTGTATAAAAATGGATATTGTATTTAATGCTATAGCAAATGAATCAATATAAAAAAGTACGTTCTTATAGTTGCGATGATGATTAGTAATATAAAAAATCAAATTATCTTATCGACGAATAAGATATCCATCTGATTATGCTTTTGTCAGCCTTCTATGCGTGGATCAGAAATTAAATAAAAGTAACTCAAGAAAGTTACGTCCATGTTAATTACCTCAATGCATTATATTGAGATCTTATTTTGACGTGACCCATCCATCGATTGACATAGGTGAAAACAGTTATGTTGCCAAAGCAACGTTCATTAAATCAAAACTCAGCAAATACCAATAGTGTGTTAGATGCTAATCAATTAACCTCTTTACAACAAACCATTATTGGGTTATCTCCACTACAACTTGCGTGGGCAAGTGGTTACTTAGCAGCTAAAAGCGAACAAGATGGTACTCAACTTGCTCCTGTAGCTGCTGCTAAAATATTAACCATACTTTATGCATCACAAACAGGTAATGCAAAAGGTGTTGCTAAAAAGTTAGCTGAAAGTGCAAAAGCTGCTGGTATTACTGTTAACTTTAAAAATGTTTCAGAGTACAAACCAAAATCATTAAAGTCTGAAACTCATTTCCTTATCGTTACAAGTACTAACGGTGAAGGTGAAGCTCCAGACGACGCTATTGAATTCCATGAATTCTTAGCCTCTAAGAAAGCCCCTAAATTACCTTCTTTGCAATACAGCGTATTAGCATTAGGTGATAGTAGTTACGAATTTTATTGTCAAACAGGTAAAGATTTTGATGACCGTTTAAAAGCGTTAGGCGCAACAGCCATTGCCCCTCGTGTTGATTGTGATGTTGATTATGAAGACGACACACAAGCGTGGGTTACAAGTATTATCGATACACTAAAAGACGACTTAACTAAATCAGGCGATACAGGTTCAGCATCAGTCGTTACCTCAACAGGCAATGTTGAAGTTGAAAGTCAGTACACTAAGCAAAACCCATATGCAGCTGAACTTTTAGTTAGCCAAAAAATAACCGGTCGAGACTCTGCTAAAGACGTTCGTCACGTTGAAATTGACTTAGGTGAGTCAGGTTTAACTTACCAAGTGGGTGATGCGTTAGGTGTGTGGTTCGTAAACTCAGCATCGTTAGTTAAAGAATTAATTACAGCATTAAAATTAAGTACTGACGAAAAAGTAAGTATTAAAGATTTAAGCTTAACGTTAAGTGAAGCGCTTACTGCTCAATTAGAAATTACGCAAACGGCTCCTGCCTTTATTGAATTTTGGGCTGGTGTTTCGGGTGATAAAAAATTAACAGCACTAGCTGAAGATAAAAATGCAGCACGTGAATATTCTGCAAAGCATCAAATTGTTGATATCGTTAAAGCGGCGTCAGCTGAAGTAACAGCACAAGCTTTTGTTGATGCACTTCGTAAAATTACTCCGCGTTTATATTCTATTGCATCAAGCCAAACAGAAGTTGAAGAAGAAGTTCATTTAACTGTTGGTTTAGTTAGTTACGAACATGGAGACGCTACACGTTTTGGTGGTGCTTCAGGGTTCTTAGCAAACGATGTAGAAGAAGGCGCTACGGTTAAAGTATTTGTAGAACATAACGACAACTTCCGTTTACCTGCTGACGGCAATACGCCCGTTATTATGGTTGGTCCAGGTACAGGGGTCGCTCCATTTAGAGCATTCATGCAAGAACGTGAAGCTTCAGAAGCTGAAGGTGACAACTGGATGTTCTTTGGTGATCAAACGCTTACTCAAGACTTTTTATATCAAGTTGAATGGCAAGGTTACCTTAAGTCAGGACTATTAACTAAAATGGATGTAGCTTTCTCTCGTGACCAACCCGAGAAAATCTATGTTCAAGACCGTATTAAAGAAAACGCTAAAGAAGTGTTTGAATGGTTAGAACGCGGCGCACATTTATATATTTGTGGTGATGCAAATCGTATGGCAAAAGATGTTCACCAAACCTTAGTAGAAATCATTGCTGAGCACGGCCAATTAAGTATAGAGCAAGCAGAAGACTATTTAAAATCATTACGTAGTCACAAACGATACCAGAAGGATGTTTACTAATGAGTGATTCAAACAACGAAAAAGATCTGATTGTTGAAGGTAAACATGCAGATAACGAGCGTTTAAAGTTAGATAGTAACTATTTACGCGGAACGATTGCTGAAGATTTAACGGACAACCTGACAGGAGGGTTTACTCCAGATAATTACCAGTTAATTCGTACTCATGGTATGTATCAGCAAGATGATCGTGATATTCGTGCAGAGCGTCAGAAGCAAAAATTAGAGCCATTACACAATGTAATGCTTCGTGCTCGTATGCCTGGGGGTATTATCACGCCAACCCAATGGCTCGCGGTTGATAAATTTTCACAAGATAAAACAAGTTACGGCAGTATTCGCTTAACAACCCGTCAAACGTTTCAGTTCCATGGCGTACTAAAGCCTGATATTAAATTAATGCATCAAACATTAAATGAGTATGGTATTGATGCTATTGCTACTGCAGGTGATGTTAACCGAAATGTTTTATGTACCAGTAACCCTGTTGAATCAGAACTTCACCAAGAAGCATATGAATGGGCAAAAAAAATAAGTGAACATTTATTACCAAAAACTCGTGCATATGCTGAAATATGGTTAGATGGTAAGAAAATTGAAGGTGGTACGGAAACTGATGATGTAGAACCTATTCTGGGTAAGAGTTACTTACCTCGTAAGTTTAAAACAACAGTTGTTATACCTCCGCAGAATGACATTGATGTTCATGCTAACGACTTAAATTTTGTTGCAATTGCTGAAAATGGCAAACTAATTGGTTTTAATGTATTAGTGGGAGGTGGTTTAGCCATGACTCATGGCGATAAATCAACTTACCCTCGTAAAGCTGACGACTTTGGTTATGTCGCATTAAAAGATACTTTAGTAATTGCTGCTGCTGTTGTTACAACTCAACGTGATTGGGGTAATCGTGTAAACCGAAAAAATGCTAAAACTAAATACACATTAGATCGTGTAGGCATTGAAACGTTTAAAGCAGAAGTTGAAAAACGTTCAGGTGTAGAATTTGTTGAAAGTCGTCCTTATCAATTTACTTTCCGTGGCGATAGGTTTGGTTGGGTAGAAGGTATTGAAGGTAAACATCATCTAACACTATTTATTGAAAATGGTCGTTTAATTGATAGTCCTAATAGTCCTTTGAAGTCTGGTGTTGCAGAAATTGCTAAAGTACACAAAGGTGACTTTAGAATGACAGCCAACCAAAACTTAATTGTTGCTGGCGTTGCTGAATCAGATAAAGACAATATTGAAGCGATAGCACGTCAATATGGCTTAATTAAAGACGGAACATCTAAGCAACGTCAAAACTCAATGGCTTGTGTAGCATTCCCTACTTGCCCATTAGCCATGGCTGAAGCTGAACGTTATTTACCTGATTTAGTTACCAAGGTGGAAGCTATTTTAACAAAACATGATGTGTCTGAAGAGCATGTTATTTTACGTGTTACGGGTTGTCCAAATGGTTGTGGTCGAGCAATGCTTGCTGAAATTGGCTTAGTGGGTAAAGGTCCAGGTAAATACGATATGTATTTAGGTGGCAATCATGGTGGTACACGCGTCCCTAAGCTTTACAAAGAGAGTGTTAATGAAGCGGGTATTTTAACTGAAATTAATCAGTTAGTTGAGCATTGGTCAAAAGAGCGTAATGCAGACGAAGGTTTTGGTGATTTTACTATACGTGCCGGTATTGTTACTGAAGTTAAGGTAAGTAAGCGAGACTTCCATGCTTAATACAAACAGAGAAGTCACTAATCGGTACTCACCTGTTTAACTGCAGAAGCCATTGCTGAGGTAAAGAATGAGTTATACCAATTAAAGTAATGAATAGATCATTCTTTATTTCATTTGGTATTATTAGAAAAGGAATTTGCTGTAGCACAGCATTGACTGGACAATGGAATACTGTCTTAGTAATTAATATTGTCATAGATATTTGGTGTTCAATCGGTTGTAATGTCGCTGATTGAACAATAGCTAAGACATCATGTCCAGTTTCTATCGCTCTTCATTTTCAGTAATTAGAAATACTACATGATTCGAATATTATTGTTGCTTGTTTGCTCGAGATAAACCAACAAAGAAACTCTTCTGGCTCTATTTCAATATTCGATGAAGAGTGTTTTAGGTATATATGTGGAATATATCACTCAAAAAGAGAATATCTTTCAAGGAGAGTTACTATGAGAGAAAGGACTAACTGTCCCTATTGCCACAAAGCGGTCTAAATTTTTGGGTAAAAATCATCCCGCCTAACGATCAATTAGATACGATAGCGGACGTTGCCCATGATAAAAACAGGAACTTTTTTATCATGACGTTTTGCCTGTAAGTCGTTCAGCCTGAGTGTGAACAAAGCCACCATTGCAGTCACTCGAAACGTATTCACATTAACACCATTGCATCTTATTATTGCTGAATAGGTAAGTCGTGAGCTTTTAAGAAGCTCAATTTGTCCCAATAACCGCGCTGAAAAACAATGAGTCCATTTTCTATTTGAAAGAACCCACAACCTCTTAAACCTAATGGATCTTTCCACTCAAGCATCGCCCATGAACCATCTTGGAAAATATTTTCAGTAATGCAAACCATATCAGCATTTGCAAACTCTGCGGCAAACATTGCATGAATTGCAGATTTACCTTCAACTGGTTCGTTGGCAACTTGGTGATTAATTGCATGCTTGGCATAGAAACTTGAAATCTTATCAGCATCACCTTCATTGAATGCTTGAACCCACGACTCAATTAATTTTTTAGGTTGCATATTTACTCCATAATTTGAAAATAACATTATAGTCTACTTTGGGTTCTTCCCACATGTTCGTACCAATAAAGTATGACTCATTAACATCTCATGTTATCAATGAATTATAAAGAAAATACATGTAAAAATTTTTATTTGAAGGAAATGCACAAGATGAAACGAAAATAGCTAACAGCATCAGCTCATACTACAAAATAGACATTAAGATTGCTACTAAGCTGATATTTACAACTTACCCTGACAATTGTCATGCAATTAGCTCTGTCTCTTATACACATCTGACGCTGCCGACGAAGAGGATAGTGTAGATC
>CAJXRC010000062.1 GCA_913058405.1 uncultured Colwellia sp.
GATCTACACTATCCTCTTCGTCGGCAGCGTCAGATGTGTATAAGAGACAGCCAGTAGTCGGTGCTAACATCGCACTAGACAAGAACAAACACGTTAGAATATGTCGCATAAAAGCTCCAATAAATTAGGCAGTGAGAACAAAACTCACTAAAAGCCCGATAATCATAAGTTTTGTCGCGTTAAAAAGCAACATTATACAATGGTCGACCAGGTAAAAATACGAACCTTTTCAGTGTTTTGCTAACGGTAATTAATTACACGTTAAGTAAGTGTTAACTGACCATTTATGCTTCGTTTTTAATGACTTACGACTACATTTTGAGCAAAATAACGTTTTGCTTTACATATTGTCAGCAACAGCTACCTTTTGTTCATACTTTGGTATCAGTGGGCATACCAATATGGTAACCCTGTAGATGATCCACAAATAAGTCAAGCAAGCATCGTGCCTCCGCTTCATCTTCGACCATTTCCGCAATCACTTGAATATTTAGGCCATGGGCAATGTTGACTAAAGATTGTACAAATAACTGATTGTCAGGCTCGTTATGTATATTACGAACGAACCGACCATCGAGTTTCAAATAATCGGGTTTAATTATGCGTAAATGGGTAATAGCCGCTAATTGCGCTCCAAAACGTTCTACCGTGATCCGCACGCCCTTTGACTTCAACTGCGCAATAAAATGGGTAAGTTCTTCGGTACCATTGACCAAAGCACGCTCAGGGATTTCTAGCACCAAGTTCGCACACGCTGCATTATCTTGAGGCAATGCCTTGATTAGCCATTGGTGAAAACTGGTTTGGCTTAGCGATAAGCGGGATACATTTAGCCCAATTGCATGATTATGAGAGCTGAGCCGCGTTAACGCACTAGCGATTAATAGCTCATCGAGTTTTTGCGCATAGTTAAGCCTGACTGACGCGGGCACTAATTGCCCCATAGGCAAATAGTGCTGGGCTTCATCATCGTCACCCGTTAAAGCGGCCGCACTGAATCGCGCAAACCACTCATTATACAGCGTTTCCCCTTGACGGTTTTTAATCGGCTGGGCGACGAAGTCCGCATGATTTTGCTGCAATATCGTATTTAACTGAGTTCGCCATTCGGTATTGCTATGGTGCTGGTCTTTTTGCTGGGCAAGCTGCCATCTGTCGGTAGCAACACTCGCGCCTGACAATGCGTTGTCTGCGCGTTCTAGAACGTCTGTGCGCGTATCACCAAAGCTAAATGAACCAACGCCCACATGCGCGGTGCCTAAACGATATTCGCTTTTTTCTATGGCGTTAAGTTGGGCAATGACATTCTGAGTAAAGGCAATGCAATCTTGTTGCGCGGTATCTTCTAATAGCACCACGAAATCTGCTCCCGATACTCGGTATAAAGCACCGTTTAAATCAGCTTGCGTAAGTACATTTTGCAACTCTTGAGCGACTAATTTCACGTACTCGTCGCCTGCTTGATAACCTAAGTTTGTATTAACTTCGTTTAAACTGGTTAAACGCACTAGTAGCAAATAACCCTGAGCATGTTGTTCACTGTCAGCCAGTAACTGCTCAAATGCTAATTCAAATGCCCGCCTGTTGGCCACCCCAGTCAGTTGATCTTTGTAGGCAAAATCACGGTAACGCTCTGCCTGGTTTGATAGTTGGTTAAAAAGCTTGGCTAATTGCGCTGACATGCGGTTGACCGCGACTACTATGCGTTTTAACTCTGGAGTACGCGGAATCACGCCAATCTGTTCGAATTGCTGCTTGCTGATGGCATCGGCCTGCTTAACCACCGCCAATAACGGTGTGGTGATCATTCTGACCAATGCGTAGAGTAATATTAGTGCAACGATGAACACAGCTAAGATCATCCAGAATGCTTGCGTAGCATTAAGCCATAATTGCTGGTAACCGAAACCAGGGTGACTTTTTACCGTTAATGTACCCGCTATAGTCCAGCCGTCATTAACATCAGTTGTGCTTTCAGGTGGGGTAAGAGGCAAGAGGTTGAGAAACCATAACGGCACCCCTTCCACTGAATTAGGATTGTGCTTTTCAAGCAACACGTTTTGTTTAGCATCTTTGAGTACCATGCTTTGGTAAAACCCGCGATCGAAAATAGCGTTCATCATGGTGTCGACCACAGGTAAGTCTTCCTCATTGGCCATGTAAGGCGCTATCGATAACCCCAGTGATGTAGCTGTATCTTGTGCGTGGGACGCAAGTTGCTGATCAACAAAATCTCGGGTGTTATTTGCGTTAATCCACAGCGTGCCTATAAATACCAGAATCAGCACAGCTAAAAGGCTCAAGCCTAGTTGTCTAGACAGCGGCATAGTCAGTTTCCTTCAGCATCATTAATCGCCCATTTGCATTCGTTTGTTTAAATCGTTCCATAAATTGTTATTGCCCCCTTGCTGTACTTTTTGCCCTCGGCCTTGTTCTTTTGCCAGCCATAAGCCGTCACCGTTAAAACTGTAAACGGGCAACAAATCTCGTCTTCTTGAGGCAGGTAAAATACGTCTGTTGATATTGTCGAGTACCAAAGGCACTGAATTAGGTTCTTCATAATAGGCCAGCACCATGTGAGCTTGGCGCAGTCGAGTCGCGGTAACATACATTAGGCGTAATTTTTCGGCGGGCACCCCTAGCTCTTTCAAGCTGAAATACTTAGCAATGACAAAATCTTCGCAATCTCCGCCTTCAGTGGCTAAAAATTCTACCGGCGTGGCCCAATAATCGTCTTTACCCCAATGATCGATATCATCGACAAACTCTAGTTCATTAAAGAAGTTATTCACTTGGTAGAGTTTTTCATCAATCGGCAGTGTGTAGCTGGTATTAAGCAGTTGCTGCCAATCCTGCACGCGTTCAAGTGCATCGTCATCATATTGATTTTTAATTTTATTAAACAGCGCATCGTTAAATACAATGTTGCTGTCTGCTATCGCGCGCAACATAAATACTATCGACACTGCCGTAATGAAATACCAAATAAAACGCATGAACGAAATGAAAACCCTGTAACCACTGAATATTGCCAGTGGGGTAATGCAAAATAGTAATTATACCAATTCCATTAAATTTACGCTGAGTGGTTAAATAATTAATGGAATTGGTAGTAACCTTAATAGTCAGCGCGACAATGCCTTATCACTCATGTCATAATAATTAAATGCTGACAGCGTAAGCTTGTTTCACTTAGTGTAAACGCTATTAATAGTGCAATCACAATAAGTTAGCGATTTATACGGATAGTACGTTAACCCATTTGGCATTGGCAAAGCATTCTTGACCCGTTTTAGCGCCGAGAGATATTTTTGAAAGCAATGTTATGTTGGTATTAAGCTTGCTTAACTTATCTAAGGTATTCGTTAGCTCTAAGGTACTTGTTAGCGCTCAATTTTAGTGTGTTAAATTACGCTAAGCACAGTAAATACTTCGTTTGGCGTAAATTCCAGCGCAGCAGAGCGAAGACTGTGACAATGAAAAACACCGTAATTAGACATTGCTGCCACGTAAAGCAATATGGATTTTGAATTTTTAGAGATGTAGCGTTGAATGTTGAATTACAGTAATAAAACTATCGCCTTTGTGATTAACTCACTTGAAGGTGGCGGGGCAGAACGCGTAATTTGCAACCTGTTGCGCACAATGCAAAACAACTTTACCGCCAATGGCTGTAAAGTTTACTTAATTCTGCTCGATGCTTTGCCTGAAGAGCAACAATGCCCAAATTACGTTGAAAAAGTCACCTTAGATGCTAATGGTAAGCTTATCTCCAGTTACCGTCAGCTTAGCCATTGGGTTAAAATGAACAAACCAGATTTGCTCGTGAGCTTTTTAACCCGAAGTAATCTTATTAGTACCCTCATAGGTAATCGTCAGAACATTCCCAGCATTATCAGTGAAAGAGTAAACACTAGTAGCCATTTTGCGACAGCGCGCACTGGTTTTATCAGCAAGTTCATGATCAGAATGATTTATCCTGAAGCAACGAGTGTTGTGCCAGTTTCACAAGGGGTGATGCAAGACTTGGTCGATAACTACAGCGTGCCAAAAGAAAAGTGCACTGTGATGTACAATGCCTATGATCAAAATACTTTGTTTGAAAAATCTCAAGCGCCTACAAATGATTTACCTAAAAAGCCGTATTTAATTGGTATTGGGCGCTTGGTCCCTAACAAAAACTTTTCCTTGTTGATAAAAGCGTTTGCGAAAAGTACAAGCTCACGTGATTTAGTTATTTTGGGCCAGGGCCCTGAATTAACAGGTCTTAAGACCCTGGCAAAAGAGCTGGGCATTGAAACCAAAGTGCATCTACTTGGTTTTCGTGAAAACCCGTATCCTTACCTTGCTAATGCTGATTACTTAGTGTCTGCATCGAATGCGGAAGGATTTCCCAATGGTATTGCTGAAGCCATGTGTTTAGGCAAACCTGTGGTCGCGACCAATTGCCAGTCAGGCCCTGCGGAGATACTCACTGGTGACAACAATACACAAACTGATAGTTTTTTAACTGCAGAGCACGGTATTTTGTGTAAAGTGAATGATGTAGATGCACTGGAAGGCGCGATGTCGGCCATGGAAGGGAGCAACGTTGTAGAGCTATATCAAAAGAAGAGCGAACGTAGAGCGAAAGATTTTTCATATGAACACATGCAGCGTTGTTTCAGCGACATAACTGACAAAGTATTCCTTGAGCGAAGGAAATAAATACTCATGTTTGAAATTGTAAAAGTTGTCATGGCAATTATTTGTGCTGTTTTCGTATTTAAAACATGCAAAAATTTAAAAAATAAATACCTCATTTTTGTTGTGCTAGCTCTATGGCTACGTTACACCCTATCGGCGTTTCATCAAATTACCTATGATCCCTTCGTTGCTGGTTTTTCACTGAATGCGTTGGGCTCAATTTCTGTTGTGCTTCTTGGCGTGTTGCTGTTGCCAAACCTGACATTTAGGTTACGCCAATATATTGTTTTTTATGCGTTTTTTGCCATCATTATTATAAGTGGCTTAGTGAACAGTGAAGTCAAAGGCTTAATCAATGTCTTGGTAAAATGGGGCTACTTTTTTGTGCTCAGTGCGGCGGTTTTTCTATCTCTACGTATGCAACCGACGAAAGTCGTATTCAAAGCGCTGTTAGCTCCGTTCCTTTTGCCAGTTTCATTACAAGTATTATCTATCTTACTCGGTGAGGTTAAAGCAACTGAAGGGGATGGCTCAGCCAGTTATATTGGTGGGTATAATCACGAAGCAGCATTTTCAATGATTATTGTTGGGTTCATTTTGGTGTTGGGCTGGTTAGAGCGAAAAACTATTCGTTTTCATGCGCCACTGTTTTTTATATCAGTATTTCTTTTAGTCTTAGTCAATTACCGTACCTCCATGTTGGCTGTGTTGCCTGTGGTATTAATTTTTATACTGACCATGCTCAGCGAACGTTTCGAATCAAAGTACAAGTTGCCTATTTTAGCCGCCGCTGCGGTACCGCTTATCGCCATTGGGTTATTAATATCATCTAGTTTAGCTGAGCGATTCAGTGATATTACGCTCGTAGTGACTAATTTCAGCGATTTAATTAAAGCCCCCATGTACTACTCAGATGCAGATCAAGATATTTTTTCTTCTCGCATGTATCTATGGAGTCAATACTTGTACGCCTTTTTCAATTCAGATTGGTTAAACCAGTGGGTTGGGTTAGGGCCTGAACACTGGGATGGACTTTTCAAGCACTACGCTCACAATGCTTATGTTTCTTATATTTATGAGTACGGCTACTTGGGCATAACTGCTTTCTTAGCAATTAATATTTACTTGCTTATAAGCGCTCTAAAACATCGTTCTAAAGTTTTGGGTCAAAAGTTATTCTTTTCGGTCTTGGGCATTATGGTAATGAGCCTTTCCACTATGCCATTGTGGAATATCGAGGGGTTAATTTGTTACGCCTTAATAGCGGGCGCTATTTTTGCTAAAGGGCACGGCCCACATGCTAGTGAAACACCATCGACCCTGGGGCGCGAAGTTAAGATACCGTCACCACCAGCAGACACAATTTGAAGTTAATATTAGTAAGAAATACATTTAAGAAAAATTTTAGGGTACAAGTAAAATGAAATTGTGTGCAATAGGATTACGCGGAATACCAAAGGTAATGGGGGGAATAGAGTCCCATTGTCAGCAACTTTACCCAAGGCTAGTGACGCAAGGTGTTGAGGTGACGGTATTAGCTCGTTCGCCTTATGTGCAAAAAGATGAATACGCATTCAAAGGGGTTAAAGTGATCCCCGTATGGGCGATGCGTCATAAGTTTTTAGAAACTTTCTTACATACTTTTGTCGCCATTTTTTATGCGCGCATTTTTGTGCACCCCGATGTAATTCATTTACATGCCATAGGCCCAGCGCTGTTTACTCCACTGGCACGATTGTTAGGTATGAAAGTGGTTGTGACCCACCATGGTGCAGACTACGACAGGCAAAAATGGAACGCCCTAGCTAAAGGACTATTAAAAACCGGTGAATGGATGGCTAACAAGTTTGCCAATAAAGTCTTAGTGGTCGGCAAATCATTAACAGACCGATTACAGCAGGAAAACCCCAAGCAAGCACATAAAATAGCATTTGTGCCAAACGGGGCGATAGCCGATTTTGATACCAATGTGACACTTAACGATTTACAGGCCACTGGCTTAGCGATAGCAGAACAGAGCTACATCGTGACTGTAGGCCGCTTAGTGCCTGAAAAAGGCTTTCACGATCTAGTGCAAGCATATTTAATGACTGATATACCGCAGAAATTGGTGATAGTGGGTAGTACAGACCACCAAGACGAATATTCACGTGACTTACTCAGTAAGTCATCTGACCGAGTAATATTTGCAGGGCGGCGAGAGGGCGCTCAACTAAAAGCGCTGTATAAATTTGCCAAATTGTTTGTATTACCTTCTTATCACGAAGGGCTGCCGATTGTCGCACTTGAAGCAATCAGCGCTGATACGCCTGTGTTACTAAGCAATATCATGCCAAATCTAGATATTGAATTGGATGCCGAAAACTATTTTAAAGTAGGCGACCACGCCGATTTGGCTAAAAAGCTAGGAGCTGAGATCCCCAAGGCTGCAAAAAGTGACATTTTACAGAAGTATGATTGGGACCAAATTGCCATCAATACCACTGGTATGCTAAATCAAGTGGTAAGAAAATCATGAGCGCAAAACCCGAGCCTCGCAAACCGATTAAAGTCGCTGTTATTCACCCAGAATGTGGCGTGAGCTGGAACGGTGGCTCACAAATTAGCGCTTATGAAATGGCAGAGCACCTAGCTGCACATTATGAAGTAGAACTGCTATGTGGTGAAGAAGTTGGCACGGTAAGTGTCGTTTTGCCATGTGTGCCAAGAGGCCGTTCTGCTAACTGGCTTGCTACAACTTATATTGGCGGGTTATTTCGCAAAGCATTTGGTTACCCTGGCATGGTAATCGAAGCGGCAACCAGCTTCTTCCCTTATCTATTTCATTTACTGAAATCGAAGCCTGATATTGTGTATCCAAATAATGATTACGGTGGCCTCGCTATTGCGTGGGTTTTGAAACGCCTTATTGGTAGCAAGATTTTGTATACGGAACGGGCAGGGTTGCTTAGCGATGGCCATGTATTAAAACGCAACATGAAATTCAAGCCTGATCATCTCGTCGTTTTTAACCAAGATACCGTGGACACAGTCAATCGTTGGTACCCGGGGCAGCCAGTAAGCGCAATACCAAACGGAGTTGATTTAAGTCGTTTCGCCGCCACAGGCGATACCTTTGATTTTCAACTCTCAGGCAAATTAGTTTTGTGTGTAGGTACATTAAACCGCAAGAATCACAAGCGCATGGAACTGGCGATTAAAGCCATGGCTCAGGTGCCTGAAGCGAGTTTAATACTCTGTGGTGACGGGGTAGACAAAGATTACTATATCGCGCTCGGGGAAGAGCTTTTAGGTAAAAAACGCTTCAAGCAAATGTCTCTGTCGTTTGATGAAATGCCTAAGCTGTACCGTAGCGTCGATCTTTTCACATTACCATCAGCTAACGAGCCCTTCGGGCGCGTTTACCTTGAAGCGCTAGCCAGCGGAACCCCTGTGGTTGCACCTGACGACACAATGCGTCGCACAATTATTGGTAACGCCGGAATTGTATGTAACGTTGAAGATAGTACTCAATACGCTGAGTCTCTCTCGTTGGCGTTAAGCACAGATTGGCAGACTAGAACCATAGAGCAAGCCAGTAAATTTAGTTGGGCGGCCATTGCACTGCAATACAAAAGCGTAATTGATCGCATGGTAAAATCTAAAGGATAAATCGTCGATAAGCCTAAAGCCCACGATTTTGAGCTAATTTGAATTGAGTATATTTATGAAAGAATACAGTTTCACTGTCGTTATCACGACGTACAATCGACCTGATTATCTATTAGAGTCACTCAAAGGTGTGCTTAGCCAAACAGTGAAGCCTAAAGAAGTATTAGTCATTGATGACTTTTCATCTGAAGATTACCAGCCTGTTTTAGATAAATTTGATCGTAACAGTTTTCAATACATTAAATTAAAAGCGCCATCAGGGGCGAATGTAGCCAGAAATACGGGCGTAGAGCTCGCCACCGGTGATGTAATCGCTTTTCTGGATGATGATGATGTATGGGACGAAGATTACCTTGAGCAACATCTTGCTGCCCTGCAAACTGCCGATGCTGTAACCTGTGGTTTTCGGTTTTTAGAAAACCCTGAGAAAACACGCATAAACCCGATTGTAGATATCACTCAAGAAGTGATAAAAAATGGCAACAAATTTTGCGGTATGAGCGGTGTAACCTGTAAAGCTGAGCTGGCTAAAAAGCTTAAATTTGATGTGGAATTAAAGAATAGCCAAGATTGGGACTTCTTTGTACGAATCACCCTTGAGGGGGCAAAATTTGTCAATATTCCTAAGCCTATATATAACTATCGCCGTGGTCATGTGAGTATCTCTACTGAAGTGAAAAATATGCCTATTGAGAAGGTGTATCCAAGGCTAAAAGCGTTTAAAAAGCATCGGGCGTTTCTTGGCTCCCATGCCTATAGCGAACGGGTATCCGAACAGGTACTGAGTTTCATAGGTGATAAAAGCAATAAATGGCAATGGATCAATATTTCGGTAAAAGAAGCTGGCTTAGTTGCCACTTGGAATGCCTTGGTTATGCGACGATTACTGCCAAAATTAATGGGTAAAGGAAAGGCGTCCGCTTAAAATGGATGAACTAGGTAAGCAGGAGTTTATGAAATTATACCTTTATCCTTCCAGAAGCCAGAATGAGTTCTTGGAACTGAATAGACAAGCATTGCGTGAATTAGGTTATGAAGTGAAACCCGTTAATCGGGCCTTCATAACTGATTTACTACGTAGGAAAAAAGACGCTACCGTAGTGCTTCATTGGGTAGAAGACCGAGTATATGGCAGAACATACCGTACTGTTTTTCAATACTTTTTCAAAATTATCGCTCTTATCATTTTTTCTGGGTTATTTGCCGAAAAAGTTGTCTGGGTTAGGCATAATTTTCAACCTCATAATGGTTCAAAACATAATTATCGTTATCGTTTTTTATGCTGGCTTTATAAGTTGATGAGTGTAAAAGCAATACCCTTAGAAGGCTATTATTCTTCCCCTTCGCTATTACATCCCTTATATAAAAAAGATAGTGAGTTGCAGGCTCAAATTGAACAGCCAGAGAGCCTTGAGCCACAGAAAAGTAATTTGGTTGTGTTTTTTGGAGCGGTGAAAAAGTATAAAAATTTACATCAGATTTTAGATACCTGGCCGAAGCACATTCCCCTAAAAATAGCCGGGCGGTGCACTGATACGGAATATCAATCGTTCTTACTGAATAAAATTACCCAGTTGGGCTTGAACGTGGTTTGGGACAATGTGTTTTTGTCAGATGAAGAGCTAAACGATGTACTGAAAAATACTAAGTTTGTGCTGTTACCGCATGCTGATAATACCATGATTAGCTCTGGCTCATTTTACCACGCTATTGGGGAAGGCTGTAATGTGTTAACGAACTCGAGTCGATTTGGCCTAGCAAAATCTAAGCAGCATGGTTTTGTGAGTATTTACGATCCTAAGGTCATTTCTGAAGCATATCTGAATTCTATTTACCAAGACCGAACCAAAGTGATGCATGATGCGCTGTCAAGCTATGGTCAGCGCCAAGTGTTAAGTGCATGGCGCAATGTATTAGCAGTGAGTGAGAGATAAAACCATGCAGGTAGATAGCAATAATACAAGCAACCCAAGCAAAGCGGCAATAGCGCGACCTAAAGTGAGCGTTATTATCCCAGTTTATAACGATATCGTGCGCGTTGAGGCGTGCCTTACATCGCTTGAAAACCAAGATTATCCGCGGGATAGATTTGAGGTCATCGTAGTCGATAATGGCTCAAGCGATGGCACTTATGACGCGTTACAGAAAGTGGCACTATCATATGCAGCACAGCAGAGTTTAATCATCACACAGTGCATGATCCCCGGCTCGTATGCGGCAAGAAATCATGGTTTGACGATGGCGACAGGGGAGTATGTCGCGTTTACTGACTCTGACTGCATTGTTTGTGAGCAATGGCTTAATGTGCTTGTTAATGCTATTCAACAAGAGGTTGGCGATGTGATCATTGCTGGCAAAATGTCTTTCTTTCCTGATCAGAGCAAATCGACACAACAAAGTGCCATCGACTTTGAAAACTTATTCTCTATGAAGCAAGATGAAAATGCGCGGAACGGAAAGTGCATAACCGCTAATTTATTTTGCTCGATGGCGTTGCTGCAAGAACATAACGGCTTTGATCAAAAGCTCAAGTCAGGCGGTGATGTAGAGTTCAGTACTCGAATTGTTAAATCGGGAGGTAAGATAGTCTACTGTGATAACGCTTTGGTTAAGCACCCATCACGTAATGTACAAGAGTTAATTATTAAGCGTAAGCGCATTATCGGCGGTACATGGGATGCACAGTTAGCGAGCAGCAGTCTAAGTGAAAAGATGCATTTCTGTTGGCGATTGCTAAAAATGTTTCTCGGGCGAAGTAAGAAGGTATTGTTCGGTACTTCCTTATCAACTTCCCGTCGGATTAAATTGATTTTTTTGTTATTGAAAATCATGACCGTCAGTTTCTCAGAATTAATAAAGCTAATGTGGGGGAAAGAGGCGAACAGAGCCTAGAACGTGAGGTGACAGAAATATTTACTAAGCAAACAACAAACAACAAACAACACTGAAACACGCACATTAGAAGATGAGTTAAATTTAAATGTCACTTAAAAAACAAGCCACAAAAGGCAGCATGTGGATGTCAATCACTCGTATGGGTATGAACGTCATCGACTTTGCAGTCTATGCCTATTTAGCCCGTATATTAACACTCGAGGAATTTGGCCTAGTAGGTTTCTGCTTTCTATTTATCGAATTCGCTAATACGTTAGTAAATGCTGGGGTAAACCAAAACATCGTTCAGCGTAAAACGTGGAGTGATAATTACGCCGCGAGCACCATGACGTTCGTTTTCGGAATGGGCGTAGTGGTTGCCGCATGCCTAGTCTTTATTGGCGCACCTATCGCTCATTACTCTTATTCAGACGTTGCTGCTTATGTAGTGGCAAGCTTAGCGCCAATTACCATCGTGATGAGTCTACAAGTGGTGGTGACCGGTAAACTATTGCGTGAATTTAAGAACAAACAAATGGGTGTCGCAAAATTCGTCGCTACCATACTATCAGCTATTGTAATTGTTACACTGGCTGAGATGGGCTATGGGTTATGGTCTTTGGTTGTCGGCAAACTCGTTAACGCAGCGCTAGAGTACATATTCCTTACTTATGTTTCAGGTTTCAGGCCTAGATTTCACTTCGACAGGGAAGACAATAAAGAACTAATCAGTTTCTGTTTGCCATTGTTATGGATGACGATCATGACGTTCCTGCACCGTAAGGCGAGTAATATGTTTACAGGTCTGGTACTCGGGCCTGCGAGTTTTGCCTTGTTAGCTGCTGCTAAAAAGGGCGAATTGGTGATTAATCAGATCACCATGAGCTCTATAAATTCTATGGTGGTACCGAGCTTTTCACGCGCTAAAGAAGATGCCAACATTGGCGATTTATATATTAAGCTGGTGGCGATCACTGCTACATTAGTGTTGCCAATATTTATGGGCTTAGCGGCTATTGCAGATCCATTTGTTACTGTGGCATTTGGTGATAAATTTGCCACCAGTGCGGAATATATGTCTATTTCTGCCTTTACTATGTTCCCCGCTGTGATAGCTTGGTTTTTACCTAACCTACTAATTTCTAGAGCAAAAACGAAGGATGCTTTTAAACTTACCCTTATTAATGTCGTTAGCAATATTCTAGTTGCTGGGGTAAGCATATGGTTCGGTATTAAGGTGATGTTAATCTCATTAGTTATTAATAGCTTCTTATTATTGCCGTTACGCTTTAGCATCGTAATGAAGCATATAGAAATTGATATTGCGAAACTCGTCAAGACGTTACTAGCGCCATGTGTCTGTGCGCTTGGTATGTACTTTTGCGCTTCAGGTAGTAAAATTTACCTTGATGATTATATCTCGAATGATATAGCTATGCTTGTGACCCTCGTTGCGGTAGGGGGGATTTCATATCCAATATTGGCCTTCAGTCTGTTTTATAAGAACACCTTAGTGATGTTGAAAGAGCTTAACGAAATGTTCTTTAAAAAACGTATTAAACATTAAGTTCGTAAAAATGAAATACCCGATTAAGAAAAACAAGGAGCTGCACATTGGATAACCAAAAGCCACTGATTTCTGTTGTGATACCCGTTTACAATGCGGAGCGTTACATTTTAAAGGCTTTGCTAAGTGTATGTGAGCAGTCCTACCAAAACCTACAAATTATTGTATTAGATGATGGCTCTACAGATCGCTCTAAAACTATAATTGAATCAGTTAAAGATGAACGAATTCAGCTAGTCTCCCGTGAAAATCGTGGGCTTATTGCAACTTTGAATGAAGGTGTTCAACTTAGTCATGGCGCTTATATTGCGAGAATGGATGCTGACGATATTTGTTTACCTGACCGCTTTACACAGCAATTGACATATTTTGAATCACATTCGGGCTTTGGAGTGTTATTTACTGGACTTGAATACATCGACGCTGGCGACAAAGTATTGAGAAAAAAAGTCTCTCATGAAATTCGGGAAATAGAGCCAGTCGAATTACTATTTGGCTGTCCAGTTTGCCATCCCACGGCCATGTTTAATATGAATGTATTGAAAAAAGAAGATATTAGATACGATTCAGAGTTCGATAAAACTGAAGATTTTGAACTATGGACAAGACTTTCTTCGATGACCAAAATCGGCATTCTATCTAACGTGTTGTTTAAGTATCGAATTCATGCCGAAAGTATAACGTCTAATAACAACACGGAACAGCGTGAAACAGCTGTGAGAGCAATAACAAAAAACTTATCGCATGCTAAGTCAGCAGGGTTAAATAAGGCGTTTAGCGTTATTTACAACAACCATCAAGGTGATGATTCGGCGGTAACGACATTTATCGCATTATTGAGGATATTTTTACGATTGGGGCGTATTAATAGAACGTTTTCGCACTACAAGTTTTTTTCAAAGTCTTATTATATTTTGAGAGATCAGCTATCAGAAAAAAGTGATAAAAAGCTCAGAGAGAATATTTAGTTGATATTAAGGAAATACATGTTTGAAATTCGTGCAGCGGTAAAAAACTTAAAACATCAGCTTTTAATCAAAAGGGCTTTGCGACGGAATGATTTTGCAAATGTAATATGGCTAATTGGAGATGGGCGCAGTGGTACGACATGGATCGCAAACTTGCTAAACGCTGATAAGACATATCGTGAAATGTTTGAGCCTTTTCATCCCGTAAAAGTAGCCGAAGCGAGCAATTTTTCAGAAAATATGTACGTGCCTCCTGACGAAGCTCATCGTCAGCTACAAGATTATATGGTTCGAGTATTTGATGGTTCATTAACAAATTCGTGGATTGATCGCAATGTTCCAAACAAGCGCTTCAAAGGCCTATTAGTTAAAGATGTATTTGCCAATTTACATGCGAAATGGGCGACCAATATATTCCCACATGTAAGACCTATATTATTAATAAGAAACCCGTTGTCGGTAGCCTCTTCAAAATTTGTTACAAAGCGCTGGAATTGGCCGGAAAATCCCGATATTTTTCTTAAAGATGAAAAACTAATGTTGAATCATCTTTCGAGTTTTCAGGCAATTATAAAAGGGGTTCGCTCACGCGATGACTATATTGAAAAACAAGTGCTGAACTGGTGTGTAATTCACAAAGTTCTAACTGAACAATTCATGCTATCAGACATACACATACTTTGTTATGAAGATGCTTATGCACGGCCTGCTGAGTGTATAGATGAAGCACTTTATTTCGCTAATAAGACTTGTGAGCAAGCACTTGATAAAGCAGTGTTAAACTCAAAATCTATTGTTTCATTTAAAGGGAGCTCTATAGTTGAAAACAAAAATCCGCTAACATTATGGCGCGAAAATGTAACACCTCACCAGTTATCATTAGTTAGCAAATTGTTAAATGATTTTGGCTTCGCAGACTGGTACCCAGACCTAGAAAAGCCAAACATTTCAACTATAAAAAATTCCTTCCTCAAATAGTCTAGATTGATATTTGTCTTATTGATGAAGTGTCATTAAGACATAAGGCTATAAGAACTAGCTCTTAGAAGCCGGAGATGATCTTAGTTTATCTAAAGATTGGGAAAAAAAAGTCTCCAATTCCTTAAGCGCGGCATCGGGAATAATAATATCTTCATTTTCTTTGGTTCTGACGATTTCTCCTTTTTTGATATTGTCAGAGGTATCTCCCGATTTTTTCATTCCTGTTTTATTAAATGATTCGTATTGGGGGGTCAAAGGTGTTGATAAGCGTAAATATTCAGATAGCTTAGATAGTGTTTGTGCTGGGGTGTCTATTATTGCTTCAGAATCTAACAAGAAAAAACGGTCTAGAGTGCTGCTCATCTTTAGAATTCTAGATATACGCTCTTTATAATACTGACATGCCCAATTTATATCAGCGTATTTATTATTATTATTTTTAACGCCCATTGTAACTATGCTCTTGACTGTAGCTCTTGGCTTTCTAATCATAACTACAACATCATTTTTAGGTGAGTTTAGTTTTGAAAGATCTCGAAAATCGAAGCTATTGTGAAGGATTTTATCAAATAGCTTAACTGAAGAATCTACAACTAGACTGTCTTTATGCAAAATCACCTTTTGCTTTTCTAGTCCAAATTTTTTGCCATAAGCAATACTCAATTCGCTGTATCCACTTATTTCATCACTAGAACCTATGATGTGGGAAAGAAGCGAGGAACGGCTTCTCATATGGCTTAACATAAATATTCGCTTAGGTTTTGAAAAAATTAAAGAAGGATGTTTAGATAAGTAAGTTAACAGTTCGCTATTTTTCATATTCAGTTATATTTCCATATTAAAGATTCATGAGTACCACTGACCATAGTTACTGTTTGTATAAAGCAATAACTGAGCCAGATTTCGAAGGCTTATAAACGTCATACTTTTAGCGACTTAGAGGAGATATATAATAAAGTTGATTAAATTTCACTTAAGCGTAGAGCCTAAGCTGCTCGGTTCTCCCAACATTCAAGCGCTCACAGCCTATGAAATTTATTAATTTCACAAGTTAAATCATAAATGAACTGTATAAATAGGTGATGAATTATTTTTGAATTTTGTGCTGGTTGATTTTTCGCCATTCATGTGTGACGGTGAGCCCCAAACGTCGAATAAGATAGGGTGCTAAGTGGAGCGTTTACGAAAAGCGGTAAAAAGAATCAAGGATATATTAAGTCTGTATTGTTTAAGGCTCTTGGGGAAAGCTGCTAATAAACACTTTTCTTCATCTCCTATTTTACTTTTATCATACCCGAGAAGTGGTTCCTCTTGGGCAGGGAAAATATTAGCTACTTCAAGTCAGTTGGCATATGTTAGGGAACCCGTTACGCAGCCCTATTTGAAAAGGTATAGCGGTGAGCGCCCTGTTTTTATGCTTAACGATAGCCATGCTGATGCTGCTGTATATACACGCTTGGCCAACGAAGCATTCTCTGGTGTGCCAAGCTTGCACAAAGGGGTCGTAGATAACAAGCGGGATTTTTTACCCTATTCGAAAACAAAACCTAAGAAATTACTGATTAAAGAAGTAAACCCCGGCGCAGCGCGTTTTTACTGTACACATTACGATCTAAGCCTCCTATTGTTATTACGCCACCCAGCGGCAGTTGCTCTAAGTTTCTATGAAATGGGCTGGCTCAATAAACATGGAAAATTACTAAAAGAAGATACGCAACTTGACGAGTGGGGTCGATTTGGCAAGCTATACGGCATGTTTATGGCTGATGCAGTTGAGGTAGCAAGCCGTTATCAACAATCAAAAATTATTAGATATGAGCAGTTGGTCAATGCCCCTGAACAAGAGTTTTCTGATATATTTAAACATTGTAATATTGATACCCCAGACTATTTCGATTCGGTTATAGAGAAATACTGTCATGCAAAAAATGACGTAAGCAGCGGTTATCAAACACAAAGAGACTCAAAATTAACGTCCGAAAAATGGAAGAATAAGCTTAACGCAGAGCAACTAGCGTCTTTACGAAAAGGCTTTTTAGAGTCTAAGCTAGAGTTTTACCAAGACCCCAGTGATTGGATGGTCTAATTTAACGTTACCATTTGAACATAACCACTCTATCAACAGAGTGTCGCTATATTGCACCGTTTAATAAGCGCTATTACTTTCGAAATAGCTGTAAATCAAGCTTAGAGTTATGGTCATCACTTTCTTCCCGCATGTAGCTAACAGTGTTTAGCTACAAAGAGCAATTTTGAGCTACACCAGATTGTTTCCCCCACCGCACCATATCTACCGATATTAGACACTTACCAGAATGTTCAATTTTTTTCGTTCGTCAGCCACAGGTAAAATCGGTGTCAACAAGGAAAAAGTAAACGATGTGTTTAATTTGTAATTACTACTTAGGTCGCCGATAAGGCGTGTCCACAGTGATGTTTTCTGAGTTAACACGTTCATGCAACTAGTTCGGTGAAACCCAGTCTGCTAGTATTATACGTTAATTTAATGGGGTGGTTAGGACTACGACTATTGAAAAACCATAGTTTGTGCAGTTGAGGGGCATACTGCACCCTATTGTCCGTGCTGATAAACGTTGCTCAAAAGATTTAGTGACGCATGATAGATGGTTACTGAAAGCTTAGCTCGTCTATGTTCCTTACTATTACATAAAATATTCATTAGAAATTAAGGCAATTAATTTAATGGTTAATAAAGGGTTTATTAGCGGAATTGATGGGTTGCGGGCGCTCGCTGTACTTTCGGTTATTATTTATCACTTAAACCCCGCGCTATTACCTGGGGGCTTCACTGGCGTTGATATCTTTTTCGTTATTTCAGGCTATGTGGTTGCTAAATCGTTAGATGCCAGACGTAACCAACCTTTTGGACTCTTTATCTGTGATTTTTACCAACGACGCATTTTACGGATTTATCCTGCCTTATTAGCATGCTTGATAATAACCAGTATCGTCGTCGTTTTACTTGTTCCGCAATTTAATGTTAGCAAGGCTATCGAAAATACCGCCTTAGCGGCTTTTTTCGGTGTGAGCAATTTTGTACTAGCATTTAACACCGACACCTATTTCTCGCCAGGTGCGGAATTTAATCCCTTTATTCACACATGGAGTTTAGGAGTAGAAGAGCAGTTTTATCTGATATTCCCATTTTTATTTTATCTTTACGCCCGCAATACGGCGAAGTATTCGTTGCATGTATTATTAATTATTTCCTTGGTGTTGTGTTTTTATCATACGAATACCAACAGTAATCACGCTTACTATTTAATTACTAGCCGTTTCTGGGAATTAGCCGCTGGCTGCCTTTTGTTCAAAACCCATAAATTACGCGAAAACCATGAAAAGCAATCGACAACGGGAGCGACGCTATTAGGTCTTCTTGCTATTGTTATTAGCTTAACGTTTTCAGACAAAGCACAGTTTCCGTTCCCTTGGGCACTTTTTAGCGTGGTGGGGGCCTGTTTACTGATACATGCTGTTGTGAGAAAGAAGGACGGAGAGAAAGGTATTTTACAGGCCTTTGAGCATCCCGTAGCGCTTCACTTTGGTAAGCTTTCATATTCGTTATACCTGTGGCATTGGCCAGTATTCGCTCTTTTCCGCTGGACGATTGGTTTAGAGTCAATAATTGAAGTGCTACTTGCGTTGTTAATTACTTATTTGTTTTCAATCGCTTCTTACTATTTACTAGAGTCCAAGCTCACGCATTTAAAGGTAATCAAAAAACAAGCAAGTAAGACTGTGTTAGTAAGTGGGCTAAGTATAATCGCTGTGTGCTGCTTGGCGGTACAAGTGGGTTTCGATAAACAGTATAGATTGAGTTTGAGTCAAACGACGAATAAGAACGTATGGTCACCGTATACACAAATACCAGCCCCGCCTCATGATCTTGCGTTATCTGGCCGCACTATGTACGTATTTGGTGATTCACACGCTGGTGCATATGGTAAAATGCTGCGCCAGCTTTCAGTGGAAACGGGGATTAAAGTGGTCCTCTTCTCAAAAGGCGGCTGCGGTGTGAGTAACTTAATATACCCGGTGCTAATTTCAGCGAACCCATGTAACGAGCAACTTAGTGAAAAACTAAATAATCTGAAAAATAACGCTACCGAAAACGACATTATTTTCTTGGCAACCCTTAAGATGCCATGGCTTACCACCCAAGCTAGTATCAAACCGAGTGATTTTGATGATGTTCTCAGGCTACAGCAAGATACGCAGGTAAAAGAACAAAGGCGGCTGGGACTTAATGAAACGCTTTCTGTGTTAGAAAGCCTATCACTTAGAACGCAGCTTATCGTGTTAGATGGGCCTAAACCCGTGTTCAATTATGTGGCGTTTCGGTGTGCAGATTGGTATAGCCAGTTTAATCCGATTTGCAGTGAAGGCATCGTTCAACCTCGCTCGTCTGTTGAGGAGCTTCGGGAGGCCTCATTAAGCTCTTTATCGGTTATACAAAAGGCACTTCCTAACATAACGGTTTGGGATCCAATTAATTCTCTGTGTAACGCAGAAACTTGCTCAGCCTATGATGGTGATTTACCGCTGTATTTTGACGGCGACCATTTGTCTGGGCATGCTAACAAAGTGTTATACCCTTCTTTTAAACAGCACATTTTAGATATGATTATTGAGCAGAAAGGGCGGCAAGCGAAAGCATCTATCTTATCTGTAGTCAGATAAATTGAAAAAACGAACCTCGCATGGTGGATATGGCCCACAGCAATACTCAGATTTATTAGCTTGCTCAGTAATATAGAACGGCTATGAAGCTGTGTTAATGAATAAATTTATGTACTGTGTATTGGTGCAGTATTTACTTAAGGAGTTGCTATTTTTGCTGCTAGACAAGGATATGAGTTAATAGCCCTGAACTCGCTAATCTAAACGTGTTTGTTCGATTTTAAAGCTGCCGCCTAGCACTACTAAATAGCTTTAGTAGTGCTAGGTGGAGTTTAGTCCTAGTTGTCCAGTTGTGAGCATTCTTTCTACTGAGCCTGTTCCGGTACTTAGGCATTCTCGAGGTCAAGTTGCTTCTAGATATAATACTCTGACGGTTGATAACTCGCTGTCGCTTTATCTGTTGCTCTGTTTACAGGGCGAGATCCCACTTTAAATTGAACTAATGCTCATTGCTATGATCTGATCGG
>CAJXRC010000063.1 GCA_913058405.1 uncultured Colwellia sp.
ATACGAGATCTAGTACGGTCTCGTGGGCTCGGAGATGTGTATAAGAGACAGTAACTAAGCACACTGATTGATTGCTGCCTTAACGATAATTGACCTATAAACCAGGTGAGGCTTATACCCAACAACAAGAGAGACCAAGCAAATAAAAGAATTAATAGACTCTGATAGACATAATCGTGGTGAACCAGTTTGCTAATTAATGATTCGAGTGCTTTATCTTGAGAATTTCTCTTATCGGTTATAAATATAACTTTGTATTTAGGTTGAGAGTTAGCAGTAGACTGCTGAATAAACTCAGTGACAGTCGCTAATTTACGAAAATTAGTCTCTGACTCTAGCTTTTGGATTTGGTTTACTTCATCAACTGAGAGCAAGTTACCTGGAATAAATGCTTCTCCAAAAAAACCCAAAGGATGCTGTTGAGGGGCTAAAGTATTTTTTTGTTTTATCAGACTTAGTTGCCAATCTTGTTGAATGAACAGTTCGGTATTTGGGGTTAGCTGTTTTATTATTTCGCCGGGTAAACTGAGATATAACATTCCTTTTTGTTGCCACACTAAAGGAAATGTTTGTCGTTCACTTTGTAGGAAAGGCGAAAATATAAAGTACTTTGAACTTAGCATCTTTATGTTAGCGTTTGACGAAAAACGAAACCAATTTAGTAAAGGAGAAAAAGGCATGGTCGATTGAGGTTTTAGTGGTGATGCAGAACTAACGTTGTTTGAGCCAATAACAATTTTACTCTTACGGGGTTTCGAGGATAGGTGAGCCTCAATTTTTTTCATAAAAGCGTCTGATTGTCGACCGAGCAGAGTTATTTGGCTATTTGGATAATACGATAAAAGTGTGGTTACTGATTTTATATCTTGTCTATTGAAGTCTGAGTGCAAGGTTAAAATATCATCAGTCTTTAATGTCGAGTTTTTATCCGATGAAACAGGAGATGATTTAAGCTGACTTAACCATTGAATATTTAATTGATTTATCTGGTTTAGGCCACCGAGAGAGGCGTACCAAAAGGAAAATCCCCAGAATAATAAAAGTAGATAAAACCAACCCGTATGATAGATGGGCAGAAAACGTTTGATCATGTGTAGTGATAACCTTTAGCTATTTTTTAGTATTATTGTTTTGCTGTTGTTATACCCATGATACTTCAAAATACGAGTTTCAGGGTGCCTGTGCAATTCATGACCGAGGCTCTTCTTTTTATTAAGAGTTGTTCCCTTAAAAAAAGAGGTAGCGAAGAGCATGGTTTACTCAGATATCCCCCGCAGGGCTGGTTTAGAAACACTTTATGCCACGTTATTGATATCGATAAGGACGCTACATGGATGTAGCTTCTTAGAGAATGCAGGAGCATATTCTCCTGAACAACCATTATCCTCAATCAATGCCTTGCCTAAAGATGTTTCTAATTCCAGCTGAACCCTGTCTTGTGAGGTAACATGGGTATATGCCTCTATTAATACCTGAAAGCGTGTGGCATATCAAATTTAAGCTAACAAGTTAGCAAAACCTCTCGGTAACATGACGGAGCAACTTGTTGAGTATCAAAGTGGGCTGTCTTTCGCAGCTTTTTTTACTAATTTTTTTTCTTTTCTGCGGCGTTTAAAAAATGCAGATAACAACTGGCTACATTCTTCTTCCATGACACCAGAACATGCCTCTATTTGATGATTTAACTGCGGGTTATTGACTAAGTCAAAAGTACTGCCTGCAGCACCTGTTTTATGATCACTACACGCATATACTAAGCGCTTAATTCGACTATGTACGAGTAGACCTGCACACATTGGGCAAGGTTCAAGCGTTACGTATAAAGTGCAGTCAATTAATCGATAATTATTAAGAAAATCTCCGGCCTGTCTGATTGCATTCATTTCAGCATGACTTGATGGATCGTTAAGCATGATAGACTGGTTAAAACCTTCACCAATGATCTTTCCTTGATGGACCACCACAGCGCCAACGGGAATTTCATCATGTTGCTCAGCTTGTTGTGCGAGTTCAAAAGCCCTTTGCATAAACGTTAAATCAAGCTGTGCTTGCTCTTCTAAACTTATTGTCAATGTTAAGATTTCAGAGGAATGTTCTGTCACAAGAATATCTCCAGCAAATCATTTAAATATCGTTGTCCTATTTGAGTGACTAGCCAAAATTCTTGATTGTCTATTGATTCACAGGTCATGAGCTTTTTTTGTTGAGCTTCTTTAAGTAAAGGTAATACTGCGCTTATATTAAGGCCTGTGCTTGTTTGGAACTGTTCAGTACTAAAAGCACTGTGCAGTCTAAGCTGGTTCATCATGAACTCAAAAGGGCGTTCACTTTCGTCAACTTCGGATAATTTGTCTAAGAAATCACGGTTATTATCTAAATATCCTTTAGGGTGTTTTACTTTAATAGTACGCATTATTTTCTGGGTACTAGTATTTGTGATTTTTCCGTGAGCACCACAGCCAATGCCTAGGTAATCACCGTATTGCCAATAATTCAAATTATGCTGACATTGATAGCCAGGTTTAGCGTATGCTGAAATTTCATACTGTTGATAACCCGCTTCATTGAGTAATTTAACGCCCTGATCTTGAATCTCCCATAAAATATCATCAACAGGTAATTTAGGCGGTTTAGAATGAAAAATAGTATTGGGCTCAATGGTTAATTGATACCAAGAAATATGATTCGGATTCAGGCTGATAGCCGTTTTTAGATCGTCAAGGGCATTATCTAATGATTGATTAGGTAAGCCATGCATTAAATCTAAATTAAAGCTAGTGACACCACATTCTGTTGCCAATTTTGCTGCTGTTTTCGCTTGGTTGCTATCATGAATTCGACCAAGCTTAATTAACTTATCAGAGGCAAAGCTTTGTACGCCGATAGAAAGTCTATTAACGCCAGCATCAAAAAAGCCTATAAACTTATCTGCTTC
Source organism: uncultured Colwellia sp. (assembly GCA_913058405.1). Taxonomy (GTDB): domain Bacteria; phylum Pseudomonadota; class Gammaproteobacteria; order Enterobacterales; family Alteromonadaceae; genus Colwellia. The sequence continues at coordinate 2,936 of CAJXRC010000063.1, forward strand.
AACCGTGCCGGGGTTTGCTTCTAACGTGATTTCAATATCTGCGGCATGGTCAAAACGACTAAGTACTTGTGCGAGCAAACTCTTAATAGACCCAGCTGAGAACAAACTCGGCGTACCACCACCAATGAATATTGAATGCAAAGGACGTGTGTTTAACTGGAAACGAGCAATATCCGCATCTAAATCTTGGATCAGAGCGACAACATAATCTTGCTCAGGGATGGCACTTTTAACGGCATGTGAATTAAAGTCACAATAAGGGCACTTTTCTACACACCATGGAATATGAATATAAAGTGATAAAGGCTGACTTTCTAATATTTCTGACATAAGTAAAGGGCTCGAGCTTACTTTGATGAGTTTGCATGAGCGAGTTCTTCAACCAGCTTAGCTAATGCTTGACCACGATGACTCAAGTTGTTCTTCACTTCACGCGATAGTTGCGCTGAAGACATCTGCAAATCATCTTGCCAAAAAACAGGATCATAACCAAAGCCTTGCTCACCTTGTTTACTTCTTGAGATGCTTCCTTCCCATTTACCGTGACAAATAAGGGGGGTTGGGTCATTTTCATGTTTCATATAAACCAAAACGCAATGGAAACGGGCAGTACGTAATTCGTCGGGTGTGTTGGCTAACGCTGCTAGGAGCTTGTTGGTATTGTCATCATCGGTGACTTTACCTTCAGTAATATCTGCCGCGTATCTAGCTGAATAAACACCAGGTGCACCATTGAGCGCGTCAACTTCTAAACCAGAGTCATCTGCAATAGCGGGCAAACCAGTAATTTTTGCCGCATGACGTGCTTTGATAATGGCATTTTCTACGAAGGTGGTACCTGTTTCAGCAACTTCAGAAACATCAAATTCACTTTGCGGTACTATTTCTATTGATTGCTCAGCCAGTAAATGGGCCAACTCTTTAACTTTACCTTGGTTTCCTGTGGCTAATACAACTTTTGACATTATGGTTACCTACGACTATTTTGCGTTTTTTAATCGCGCTATTCTATCCTAGAACTGGCGGTTTCGCTAAAGTTAACCGCAAAAAAAAGAGCTTTGAAAAGCTCTTTTTTATCAAATTTAACTTAAAGATCAAACAATGTAAGACTATTAATCCACGTAGAATGTTTGTGAAAATTTCAATTGCTGTTTCTCTTTACCATCATTAATCATGATATCAAAGTGAATTGTCTCTTCGTTACTATAGTTAACCTGAGCAAGGTAATAAATAGCACCACCTTCTTTGACTTCTTTAAACGCTAAATCTTTAAATTGACCCAGGTTGTTTTTGGCTTTACCCGTAATACTAACTGTCTTTGATGGCGTGTTTTTTTGGGTGTTATCTAGGACTGAAATGTTGACCAATCCATTATAACGGCTACGCGTAATGCCATAGACTTTAGCTATTTCAGGGGTGAAGAATGTTGAACCAATAGCCATGTAATGCACATTCATAGTGCCTAATTTTTTCATGTTATCAGCACTAACATTGCTCATCAAAAATAAGCTAAGGCTAAAGGCAATAAGTAATTTGATGATTGACGTTTTCATGTGATTCTCCAAAATAATACAGAGGATTTGGTTCTGCTCTATTCATTTCTTTAGTATAGAACAGACCCCAAAAAATACTATTGTTTTACAACGCACCCCAATAAGGTAATGAGTTTGAAAGTAAGATATTTATGACATTCATCGCCAAAAATGCGAGCAACATGGATAAATCTAAACCACCCATATTTGGAATTATTTTACGAATAGGGTTTAAAAAAGGTTCGGTTAATTGGCTAAGCACCATCAACGTCGCATTATAGCCCTGAACAACCCAACTCATGATCGCCATGATAATCATGACAACGAAGAGTAAAAAGCCAGCTTGCTTCAATAAGACTAATAATCCGATGTAAAAAGCTAATACGCCTAAACTCTCACCGGATAAAGCGGCTAGAGTAACAAATTTTAGTGTTGCTACTACATAAGCGATAAGTACCGTTGCTAAATCTAAGCCACCTAGCCCAGGAATAACTCGGCGAAGGGGTATCACTAACGGGTTACTTACTTTGACAATAAACTGACTTAATGGATTATAAAAATCAGCTTTTACCCATTGTAGCCAAACACGCATGATTAAAATCATTAACAAGGCGTCGAAGGCGAATCTAAGCAAATAAATAATTGCTTCCATTGGTTTTCCTCTACTTAATTTGAGTTAGTTTGAATTACAATAAAATAGGGCTATTTAGCCATTTCTTCAGCACGAGCTATAGCAGCCGACATAGCATTTTTTACCATTTTCTCTAGACCATCGTGCTTGAATTGTTCTATAGCGGCGTGTGTTGTGCCACCCTTTGAAGTTACATTAGCACGCAATTCACTGATGGGAGCACTGTTGTGAGCTACCATTTGGGCAGCACCAAGCGCTGTTTGCTGTACTAGCATACGGCTTTCTTCTTCAGAAAAGCCATACTGCTTTGCTTGCTGTTCCATGGCCTCCATAAATAAGAAATAGTAAGCAGGGGCAGAACCAGCGACAGCAATAATATTATTAATCTTACTTTCTGCGTCCAGCCAAATACTTTTGCCAACAGCGTCAGTAATTTTTTCTGCACTAGCCTTTTGCTTTACGCTAACTTCTTTGGAAGCAAACAGACCGCTCATGCCTAGACCTAGTTGAGAAGGGGTATTTGGCATTACACGAACTACAGGAGCGAGGTTTGTAGTGTCGTCTTTTGATAATGCTGATTGAATTTGTTCAACGGTAGTTCCGGCGGCAACAGAAATGAATAGTTTTCCTGCTATATCGATTGCTTGGCTTATTTGAAAACAAACATCAGTGATAAAATGTGGTTTAACACAAAGTACAACAACATCGGCGAACTCACTCGCTTTGATATTGTCATTCGTTTGTAAAACGCCAAATTCTTTAGCAAGCGTTAGTCTCTTAGCCTCAGAAGGGTTGGCCACTATAATTTCTTGAGGAGTAATACCAGAATTGACTAAACCAATAATGATGGCGCGTGCCATATTACCGGCACCTATAAAGGCTATTTTATTCATAAAAGGGGTTCCTAAACGATTAATGGTTAAATTTTATTTGCTCTTGCACCAAAAATGGCGGTGCCAATTCTCACCATGGTTGAGCCGTGGGCCACAGCGGTATCTAAATCATTAGACATACCAAGAGAGAGAGTATCAACGCTGGGATATTGCTCTTTAAGTTGGGTAAACAAGTGCTGCATTTGCTCATAACAGGCTTTAGGGGCGTTTTTTTCGGGAACAGCCATTAAGCCTCGTAAGATGAGTTTATCACAACTATCCACTATTTTAGCTAGAGAAAAAACCTGCTCAATACTTATACCTGACTTTGACTCTTCATTGCTAATATTCACTTGTAAACAAATGTTTAGCGGAGTATCGTGAGGATTATCATCCTTGAGATGTTGATTTAGACGCAAGGCAACTTTTTCTCTGTCAACACTATGAACCCATGAGAAATTACTGGCAATTTGTTTGGTTTTATTCGATTGAATAGGGCCAATAAAATGCCAAACTACCTCAGGTAAATGTGATAACTCTGCTATTTTTTCTACCGCTTCTTGTAGGTAATTTTCACCAAACTCATGTTGACCTGCCAAGTAGGCTTGTTCAATGAGTGAGGCTGATTTAGTTTTACTTACGGCTAGAAGCGATACAGGAGATGATTGCGGTGATAATTCTGCAAGGGGAATTAATCTGTCACTTTGTTGACAAGCTTGCTGAATTTGCGCTTTAATTTTATCAAGATTATCTTTTATATTTATCATGTTAAATATTGAGCTGTGTTAACTTATCTTATTTTCTGGTTAGTATAACCTATTAAATTATTACCGATAAAAGATAATATTATTATTTTTATCACTTTATAAAAAGAGGCTTTTATGGATATTACCGAACTACTCGCATTCAGTGTCGAACATAACGCATCAGATTTACATTTATCAACCGGTACACCGCCTGCTATTCGTGTTGATGGTGACGTACGTAAACTTAATATTCCGGCCTTTGATGGCAAAGATGTCAATGCGTTAGTTTATGACATTATGAATGATCGTCAGCGTAAAGAATATGAAGAAAACTTAGAAGTCGATTTCTCTTTTGAAGTACCTAATTTAGCACGCTTCAGGGTTAATGCTTTTAATCAAAATCGTGGCCCTGCTGCGGTGTTTCGTACAATCCCAAGTAAAATCCTTTCCCTTGATGATCTAGGTTGCCCTGAAATATTTCGTGAAATATCGGATACTCCGCGTGGTTTAGTTTTAGTTACTGGCCCTACGGGCTCGGGTAAATCAACCACATTAGCTGCGATGGTTGATTATATTAATGATCATAAACATGATCATATTCTAACTATTGAAGATCCAATAGAATTTGTACATGAAAATAAGAAATGTCTTATTAACCAACGTGAGGTTCATCGTGATACGTTAAGCTTTGAAGCGGCATTACGCTCAGCATTACGTGAAGATCCTGATGTAATTCTTGTTGGTGAGATGCGTGATTTAGAAACCATTCGATTAGCCATGACAGCAGCGGAAACGGGTCATTTAGTCTTTGGTACTTTACATACAACCTCAGCACCAAAAACGATTGACCGTATTATTGATGTCTTCCCAGGCGAAGAAAAATCAATGGTTCGCTCCATGTTGTCAGAGTCACTTCGCGCGGTTATATCACAAACACTCATTAAAAAAGTTGGCGGTGGGCGTGTTGCTGCTCATGAAATTATGATTGGTGTTCCTGCTATTCGAAACCTTATTCGTGAAGATAAAATTGCTCAAATGTACTCTGCTATTCAAACCGGTATGCAGCATGGTATGCAGACGATGGATCAATGTCTGCAAAACCTTGTTAACCGAGGTATGATCACCAAACAAGACGCGATGGAAAAAGCGGTTGATAAAAATCAATTTTCAGGGTTTTAATACGAGTATTTAGTGAATGTATAAATGGAATAAAGGATAGTAAATGAAGCTTCATGAATTATTAGAAAGAATGGTAAAAAAAGACGCCTCTGATATGTTCGTTACGGCTAAATTACCCGTGAGTGCTAAAATAAATGGTGAATTACAGCCGATAGATGATGTGGTATTAACCGCAGAAGAATCTTTAGGCTTGGTTTATGACGCCATGAATGATAAGCAAAAAAATCAATTTAATAATGACAAAGAATGTAACTTTGCCATTGAAATTGATGATATTGGTCGTTTTCGAATTTCTGCTTTTTGGCAACGAGACATGGCGGGTATGGTTGTTCGTCGTATCGTAACGGATATTCCCGATGTTGATGATTTAGGTTTACCACCAATTCTAAAAGATGTCGTCATGTCTAAACGTGGGCTAGTGCTATTTGTTGGTGGTACAGGTACCGGTAAGTCGACATCTATGGCATCGTTGATAGGTTATCGTAACCGTAATTCCTATGGTCATATTCTCACCATTGAAGATCCGGTAGAATTCGTTCATGAGCACGGTAAAAGTATGATAACTCAGCGTGAAGTTGGCTTAGATACAGCATCTTTCGACGCGGCACTGCAAAGTTCATTGCGACAGGCACCAGATGTTATTTTAATTGGTGAAATTCGCAGTCAAGAAATAATGGAACATGCACTCAGTTTTGCAGAAACGGGGCATTTATGTATTGCTACTTTGCATGCGAACAATGCAAACCAAGCTATTGACCGTATTATGCATCTTGTACCAGCAGACCAGCATGGCAAGTTGTTATTCGATTTAGCGTTAAACCTACGTGGTATTATTGCTCAACAGCTCGTACCAACAAAAGATGGGCATAGTCGAATAGCTGCCATCGAAGTATTACTTAATTCGCCCTATATCAGTGAACTCATCAAAAAAGGCGATATTGGTGGTATAAAAGAGGTGATGGAAAAATCGAATGAATTAGGCATGCAAACGTTTGATCAGGCATTATTCAATCATTATCAACATGGAATGATTACTTATGCTGATGCATTACATCATGCTGATTCGCCGAATGATTTACGTTTAATGATTAAATTGCGCAGTAATGAACAAGGCGGTACTGGTGGTTTGTCAGGGGTAACGTTAGATGGTTTTGATTCTACGGATAACTAGAAACGGCTAAAAAACTCATATTGTGAACTATAAAAGCTGATTGCACTTAGGTTTATACTTGGTAACTATCAGCTTTTTATATGATATCTTTAGATAATCATTAGCCTAGTTTTTATATCAGGCTGATGATTACTATTACTTACTATTACTTGGCTTAGATATATTGCCGACATAATAAAAAATGGTCCATTTCGTAGAAAATAAACCTGAAGTTGGCACTAAGTGTGTTGAAAAAGTCACTTTCTCATTTGACTTGGCGTCATGGTTGGTAAACGTAGTTTTCATACCATCATCATGGTTTCTTTTACTTTCTTCTAATTGCCATTGCTCACCTAAACACTCTTGGGTGATTCTTTTAGCATTTTGGTAATAACCTTTAGCTGTTTCTTCATCAGGCGCTACTAGGTTGCAAGAATAGGTATGTTGTTTTCCACCCCATGAAAAAACTTGGCAGTTTTCACCAAAAAGTTGATATTTAGCTTTCCATATATTACTGGCTCTTCCTGAAACCTTAACCTCTTTTAATGACGTGAAATCATCATAATACGCACTTTTAAGCAAATCCAGTTTAGTGCAAGGACTCGTAGTGGGCATGATGTTAGTCGCAATTTTAGTATTTTGATTAACGCAACTTGCTAATAAAACACTTGAAAGGATAAGGGTATATTTTGCATATGTTTTCATAAAATTATATCAGCCTGACGTAAAATTTTAAGGTAATACCAATAAGTTAGTTTGATTGGTATAAATACTTTCTAGTACTGATGGTACAGAGTTTTGACACTTTTTCCTAGTTAACATCAGTAATGAATAAAATACTAACATTATAAGTCATAACATAACTTTAAGATGTGTTTTACAGCATATCATAGTGAAAAAGAGTTATATTTTTAGTGATTTAAATAGCTTAAAATACTGTCATTATTTTTCTATATCCAACAATTATGTAGACTAAACCTAATGATCCCCATCTCACCCTTGAATACAAAGAGCTTAGCATTTATACAAGCCAAAATTGATAACAAAACTAAACCACTAGGTGCCTTAGGTGCGCTAGAATCATTGGCTCTACAACTCGCTTTAATTACAGCACAAAGAGTTCAAAAAAACTCAGACTTTACTCTTTCTGAAAACAATAGTTCTGGCCAAATCAATATAAGTAATCCGGCCATGATCGTTTTTGCCGGTGATCACGGCATAAATGAGAATAGTGTTAGCATTGCGCCAAGTGCCGTAACTAAACAGATGGTGCTTAATTTCTTACAGGGTGGGGCTGCGATAAATTGTTTTTGTCAAAGTAATGATATTGCGTTAACTGTAGTCGATTGCGGTATTTTACAAGCAATTTCTCAGGATGAAATTCCTCAAGTCAGAAACAATGCAATGAAGCCTGTTAACTTTGTCGAGCATCGGCTAGGCGCAGGAACAAATGATTTTTCAGCTAAACCTGCTATGTCCATCACACAAGTGAAACAAGGGTTTTACTACGCAAGACAACTGATTAATGCACAAATTAGCCAAGGCGTTGAGATATTGTTATTAGGTGAAATGGGTATTGCCAATACTAGCTCTGCTGCTGCATTAATGTCTGCACTAACGTCATTGAGTGTGGAAGACTGTGTTGGTCGTGGTACAGGCATAACGGATGAGCAATTAGAGAAAAAAATCAACCTAATTGAAAGTGCACTTAAGCGAGTTAGTGTATCAGAACAGCATGTAGAGAATTTAACTCAAGAGTCGGTTATGTTGTTGTTATCTGAGTTAGGTGGTTTTGAGATCGTTCAAATGGTTTCAGCTATATTATCGGCAGCGACTGCGAATATACCGATTGTGATCGATGGCTTTATCGTTAGTGTTGCTGCATTAGTTGCACTTAACTTAGATAATAATGTCGCTAATTACCTCATTTTCTCTCATGTTTCTCATGAAAAAGCTCACCAATTATTACTTGAAAAGCTTATGTTGGCGCAAACATTTACGGACTCAAACAACCAAGCTTTATTAAACCTAGGACTTCGCTTAGGCGAGGGGACAGGCGCAGCACTTGCTTTACCGCTAATCAAAGCTTCGGCAAGTTTTTATAATCATATGGCTAGTTTTGAAAGTGCAGGTGTCACAGTATGAGTGCATCGGTGAATGTGCCGCTAAAACATAAAGTAACGGCACAACTCAATTTATTTTATTTGGCGTTAAGCTTTTTTACTCGTTTACCTGTACCTAAAAGCATGCATTATTCAGAGGCATTGTTAAATAAAGCTAATCGATACTTCTCGTTAGTCGGCTTAGTTACAGGGGGACTTCTCGCGTTAAGTTATGCCTGTTTTAGTACCTTCTTACCGACGAATATAGCTATTTTGTTAACTATGGCGATAAGTCTGTTGTTAACCGGAGCTTTTCATGAAGATGGGTTAGCTGATATGGCTGATGGCATTGGTGGTGCCTTCGCAATAGAAAAACGACTAATCATTATGAAAGATAGTCGTATCGGTACTTATGGTGCTGTTACGTTAGTTATCGCATTATTATTAAAATTTACCTTGCTGATAAATATAGCGGAACAAGATAGTAACCACTTACTTTTAGCTATTGTATTAGCTGAAGTTTTATCCCGGACTGTTGCTGGCAGTTTAATTTCTTCTATGCCTTATGTGAGTGATATTGAGCAGAGCAAAAGTAAACCATTAGCCCAAGCACAGTCCATATCGGAATTAGCGCTTTTATTATTAATCGGTATAACCCCACTCATTTTTTATTCAGGCGAAGTCATCTTTACATTGTTGATTGTTTTAGTGTTATTTCGAAGTCTATTTAAGAGCTGGCTTATGGCTAAAATTGGCGGTTTTACCGGTGACTGTTTAGGTGCTGGGCAGCAACTCTCTGAGTTACTTATTTATTTAACGCTCGTTTCATATATTAATAAAGATGTATTTATATAATTTGCCCTTACGGGGCATAGTTTTTTGGGAAATAGTTTTATGGAACATAACTTTATGAGAATAGTAGGATGATTCATCTCGTTTTAGGTGGTGCTAGATCAGGTAAGTCGCGATTTGCGGAGCAGCAGACACTCGAGTTATCAGTAATACAGGGAAAACAAGCAGTTTACATTGCTACGGCAACTGCTATTGATCCAGAAATGGATAATAGAATAGCTCAACATCAAAGTGATAGGGGTGATAGTTGGCAATTAATTGAATGCCCGTTATTTTTGGCTGACACCTTGGGTGAATTTGATAATAATGATGTTTACTTACTGGATTGCTTAACCTTGTGGTTAAACAATCAACTTTATGCTGTTCATGAAGAAAGTCGTGATCAGCAAGCCCAACATTTACAAACTGAAATAGACAAATTAGCCACGAGTCTAACCTCTGTAAATGCTGACATTGTTATTGTCAGTAATGAGATTGGGTTAGGTGTTATACCAATGGGGGAATCTACCCGTTTATATGTTGATTATTGTGGCTGGTTAAACCAAAAAGTTGCAGAAGTTTCAGATAAAGTCACCTTGGTTACCGCGGGTATCCCACTTTGTATAAAAAGTAATAATGAGTAAACAATACTGAGTAAGTAAAATGAGTTTTCAATATGATTGAAATTGACTTAATAAGGCATGTTAAAGTGTTGGGTAAGCCAGCCTTATATGGATCTACTGATGTTGCTCCTATTCCTGGAGAGAATGCGCGTTTACTTGAACGTTTATTAACACAACAAAAAACGTCTAACGCTTATCAAGGTGTTATTTCTTCTCCGTTGATACGTTGTCAAAATCTAGCAAGAGAGTTTTCGAAATTAGGCCAATTATTCCTAGAAATATCCCCTAATTTACAAGAGATGAACTTCGGCAGCTTTGATGGTGTGCCTTTTGATGATCTTCTCTTCGAAGAAAATGTTTTCGACGGGAGTATTCTTGAAGCTAATCAAAAGGGTGAAGAGAAAGCTAAACTGCATTGGTCGCAACTTGAAGGCTTTTTTCAGGCACCTGCAGAAGTTACTTTACCACAAGCTGAAATCTTGCCTGATTTTTATCATCGCGTGAAATTAGCTTGGGAAAAACTGATAGAACAACAAGTCTGTATTGTGACTAAGCATAAAGAAATACTTAGATCAGGACAAGAGCAAGAAAAAAGAGAATCATGTAAAAACAGACGGATTTTAGTTGTTGCGCATGGCGGTGTTATTCGTATGATCTTAGCGCATATATTACAGTTAGATTGGCAACAAGCCAGTTGGCATCAAAAGCTACAGATTGGCCATGGCAGCATTTCCCGCATCTTGATTAGCCAGCCTTATCAAGATAATCAACTAGAACAAGCTGTGAAACCAATACAGCACCAGCAATTAACCCAACAAGTGACGACCATTGCTATGCCGTTTCTTGAGGAATTATCAGATGAAAGCTAAGCAAAATAACAGCCATTTTACACCGAAATATTTTGAGACAACTGAATCAAGTCGATGTAAAACCTTGATGATACAAGGAACAACATCGGATGCGGGAAAGACGACTCTCGTGGCAGGACTGTGTCGAGTGTTTGCTGATTTACAGGTTAATGTAGCACCCTTTAAACCACAGAATATGGCGCTTAATAGTGCAGTGACACCATGTGGCGGTGAAATTGGACGAGCTCAAGCGTTGCAAGCTAAAGCCGCGCGACTAGCATTGGATGTAGACTTCAATCCTATTTTACTAAAACCCAATAGTGATACTGGTGCGCAAGTTATCGTGCACGGAAAAGCACTTATGCATAAATCATCGTCAAATATGGAAGCTAGTGAGTACCAAGATTATAAAAAAGTGGCCATGCAAGCGGTACTGAGTTCACATAAGCGCTTAACACAGCAGTATGACTTAGTTGTTGTTGAGGGGGCTGGAAGTCCAGCAGAAATAAATTTACGTAAGGGTGATATAGCTAACATGGGCTTTGCTGAAGCTATTGATTGTCCGGTATTAATTATTGCTGATATTGATAAAGGGGGCGTTTTTGCACAGCTCGTTGGTACCTTGATGCTGCTGTCGCAATCAGAGCAAGATAGAGTGGTAGGTTTTGTGATTAATCGCTTTCGCGGTGACATTAAATTACTTGAATCTGGATTGACATGGTTGGAGGAAAGGACCAATAAACCAGTGCTAGGTGTTTTACCTTATTTACACTGTTTAGATATTTCTTCTGAAGATGCCTTAGTAACAAAACAAGCGCTAGTAGAGGGAACATCGACTTCACAAAAAGTACGTGTTGTAGTGCTAGTTTATCCACATATGAGTAATCATACCGATTTTGATGCACTGCGCCATCATGAAGATATCGATTGCCAGTTCCTTTTTGCTAAGGGATCGAAAGATGAGCTTAATCCTGAAAAAATCGCTATTCCAGCGTGTGATCTTATTATTTTACCCGGTAGTAAAAATGTCCGTAGTGACCTTAGTTTTTTAAAACAACGGGGCTGGGATGACGATATAGCCAAACATTTACGTTATCAAGGCAAAGTGATTGGTGTTTGCGGTGGTTATCAAATGTTAGGAGAACTGATTGCAGATCCCGAAGGGGTAGAAGGGCAAAAGGGCGTTAGCGAAGGCTTAAGTTATTTTGCTATGGATACTATCTTAGCATCGAATAAAACGTTGATTAATGTTTCAGGTATATTGGAATTAACAGACCAAAAGGCTGATATTAGTGGTTATGAGATCCATGCTGGTGTGAGCACACTCAATAACTCTGGCGCGAAATTGTCTCATTTAATGACTATCGCAGGAGAAGGGCAAGGGTTAATAAGCGATGATGGTCAAATCGCTGGTTGCTATCTACATGGACTATTTGATCAACCTGAAGCGTTACAGCTCTTTATGGGATGGCTTGGTTATGATGTAAGTAAAGCGCCTAGTATTGAAATTCTGGAAGAGCAGGCCATTGAGCGAGTGAGTCAAGCCTGTCAAACCCATTTAGATATGGAGAAAATAAAACAAATAGTTACAGAATGGTACAAATAACCATAGAACTATCATGGGTATTATTTATTGTAATGATCTAAATCAATTCGCTGTTATGTTTACTTGTTAAAATGCTTCTATTGATAGTGTTACCACCGTTAGTAAGGTAACTAATAAGTAGCTAAGGAGTGACTTTAGTGTCGAATGTACATAAATTATCGCAAATAAACAGTGACAAGAAAAATTGTAAGCCAATCGTTTACTCTTGCTCTGGTTGTTCAAATCTCGCGCAAATGGCGCATAATATTTCATTAACTCTTGATGGTGATGGTATTGCTGAGATGTCTTGTATTGCTGGCGTTGTCGGTAAAATAGAACCCATAATGGCGATGGCTAAATCAGGGCGACCTATTATCGCTATTGATGGTTGTGCACTAGGCTGTACAAAAGCTTGTTTAGATAAAAGTGGTATAAAAACCGATCACTATTTTAAAATTAGCGACTTAGGGTTCGAGAAGCGTGATAAATGGGATGACTCTCTTACTGAGAACACAGTGGCGATGAAAAGTGTTTATGCGAATTTGATAAAAGCGGGTATTGGCTTTACGCAGTAATTGTTTTGTTAAAATCTCTAACAGTTCAACCTAAGTAAGACGTATAAAAAAGCTGCCAATTTTATTGAGCAGCTTTTTTTATGTTTATAATTGTCGAGTAAATCTCTTTATTTAAGCATCTTGCTCTAAGAAAGGCGCATATTGATTGTGCTTACCTAGTACTGCTTGGCTACCTTTTAGAGAGAAACTATAACCACATAATGAGAATTTACCGCGAAAAGCGAGTGCTTGTATTAGCTCAGCACTATCGAGAGGGGAAAAACTAGCAAAGTATTCACTATCATTTTCAACCAGTACTGATAAAGGTCGGATTGATGAACCCTTGTTAAATTTAATGATTTGACAACTTTTATCACCAGTTGATGACAATTGTGACCAAAGTTCACCATTAGCTACTTGATCAGCTTGCCAATGAATAATAACGCCTTGATACTCAGATAAGTATAAATTGAAATTATCAGGCATCGCGAGTAAATGAGCTTTATTGTTAAAAAGAGAAGTGGATACATTGTTAGCTAATACTTGCGGCTTATTGGACGCTGCATTGTTAGTATTATCCAGCTCTGTGGGATTAACGTTAAGTGCACTATTTACCAGTACACCGATAAAGATCAACGCAATACTGGTGATGAGCCCAAGTTGTATTTTACGGTTGCCAAGGAATTTTAAGCGAATAAGTTCGCCAATATCAGCTTGCTTACCATCAATCTCAGCATCAAAGGTGTCGTTAGGAATAATACTTTGCTCAGTGACCGTGTCATAAGCATAAAGCTGCTCATTAGCGCCATCAGCAACTAATGTAGGCTCAATGCGTTGATTATGAGTTTTAATAGCAACGGTCTTCTTTTTATATTCACTTAGATCAACAGGACCGGAATATCCCAGGATGTAATTATTTTTTTCTTTTATCTTTTTACTTGGGTAGGTAAGCAGGAGGATAGTGCTTAATAGAGGTAAAATTAATAAATAATAACTACCACTGTTTTCAAGCAGTAAACTCAAGATACCAGTAAGTAAAAGTAAACCACCGGGCACCAATTGCCAATTTTTATTAAGTTTAGCATCATGTAATCGACGTTTGGCACTGCAGGTAAGTACAACGGTCAATAGTAATAAAATGACAAAACTTACTGCCAAATAACTAGATAAAATGGCAGAGCAAAAGATAAAGCCCAAAATAGTAAATAATGATGTTGCAAAAAATCGATTGCGATCATCAAATCCTTTTAGACAAAAAACGGCTTGCAAAAATGGCACAAAAACTCCAAAAAAGATAAGTTGCACTAGGTGTTAATCGTTCTTAGCATAACACTAGTTGATGGTACTTGTGATTTAACAATAACTGTAAAATAGTTATTGTTAAATTAGTATTAATTTACGCGATAAGCGGGTAAGTCAATTTTCTCAAGTTTTAAGCCATAAAGTGTCAAACAGCCCTGATTGTTTGATTCTCCATCACCGCTGAAATCAAAGTCGAAAACACTATAAATGCAGGGGCCGTGTTTCTTGGTAAACTTTAATCTACTAGAGCGCCTTGCCAGTGAAATAAACTGCAAACCACCGTCTTTACAGTAACGATGAACATGACGTTTAGCTGCCTCAGATACTTGTCTTAAATACACAAAGTACCAACAAAATAAGCAAAAAAGTAATAAATAGTAAATATTTTCCATAAATGATACTTTCCACAATTAAGAATAACTAAGCTTGGCTAAATAATTGCCCAATGGCTTGTGCTAATGCTGGTGAGCGATGCTCACTACGAATACATTGGAAAGCAACAGGTCTAATTAATGGAATAGTCACTAAGTCTTTAAAAATACTTGAAAATAGGGCTAAGTCATTATTACGAAGCAAATGTTCAAAATAACACATAAGTATCTGTTCATCAGCTAACGCTTGCCAGCATCTACCAGATAAAGTGATAAGTAATTCGTCGCTGACTTGTTCTCTGCTTAACAGTTGTTCTACGGATTTTTTCACATGAAGATGATCACTATTGGCTGCTAGGGCTCGTAATAATTGCGTCGATTTTAGAGAATTATCAGTAATTGTTAATGCGCTCTCAAATGCGGCTAATAGTGCGTCAATTAAAACAATGGGGTACTGCTCATTCTCTAAAGCACTACAAACGGGCGAAAGTACTTCATCAGGCAAATGCGGTAGCGCATTGAATAACAACTCACTATGATTATCATGTTTAATCCTAGCGATAAAGTCAGTGATACCTTGTACGCCGACACCTTGCCAATTGCCCCAATCAGCACCATGACTGAGATATTGTTTAAATGGAGAAAAATAAGCGCTAGGTTCTTGCTTTAAATCAACTTTTATTTTGCTATTTAAACTCGCCAATTTATATTGTGCAGGGGTGAAGAGGTAAGGGTTACTACTGAGTAATTCCTCCTGCTTTTTAGAGGTTTCTTGCGTTAAGTCAGCACCGAGCGCTTCAACAATAATAGCGATGAAGTGGTTTCTTGCCCCTTGGTTTAATAAACCGCGTTCATCAAGTGGCAATTTTAATAACCACAAATAAGGCTGGGATGACTTTTTCTGCCAAAAGGCTATGGCTATACAGGCACAGCCTTGCGTAGGAGTAGGATAAGGCAGTTGATTTAATTCAACTTTCTCAAATTGATCTTTAGGTAATTTACTGACTAGTCGACCAATATCATAAAGACGATATTGTGAACCTGAAAGTTTAAGTAATTCTGATAGGGTAGCTATGTTAGCTGCTGGTGCTGTGTCAGTCATAAAGTCAAAAATATTGCTGCTTGTTATAGCGCGTTATTATAAGGATAATGACGCCATTAACATAGTAAATTATTTATCTGAAAGAATTTACTCGTAATGAACAATTGTAATCATTCACCTTATAGAATCGACTCAAAATAATCACAGATGATGATAAAAACAACCCCTGAACATCTCAGTACTTTGTTAGCCGACTTAGCTTTCGAGCTTAAATCACTTAACCTTTGGCGAATAGCGCAACCAAGCGCAGCTGAGCTTTCTAGTAGTGCACCTTTTTGCTGTGACACCTTAGCATTTGAGCAGTGGTTACAGTTTATATTCATTCCTAAGATAGCGATGATGATAAATCAACATCAACCATTGCCGACAAAGATTTCTTTAACACCAATGGCTGAAGAGGCTTTTAAATGCTTATCAACGAGTGTTGAGCCTTTAATTGATGTAATCCAAAAAATAGATAAAACATTGACTGATCTGGGTAAATGTAATGAATAATATCGATAACGCTACTTTAGAAGTAGCAACTTTGGCGGACATAGAGCTAGAAAAACCAGTACTTAATATCCTCTATCAAGACGAGTTTATGGTAGCAGTTGATAAACCCGCAGGCTTATTTGTCCATCGAAGTTATATGGATAGAGATGAGGTTTACTTTGCTTTGCAGTTAGTTCGTGATCAAGTTGGGCAATATGTTTATCCTGTTCATCGTTTAGATAGGCCTACTTCAGGTGTACTCTTGTTTGCTTTAACTAAAGAAGTAGCGACTAAATTAAGTGAAGCGTTTGCCAATAAAAGTTGCCAAGAAGAGTTTAAGTCTGACACCGAGCTTGAGAACAAGATTGAGGGAGGTACTCAGGCAGCTCAACAAGATCAGGTTGAAAGACTTACTATTGATAAAAATATTGATGGTAGTAATTTAGCTATGGTGAAAACCTATTATGCCTTGGCACGTGGTCACTTGGTGGTATCTGCAGATTTAATTGATCATCCATTAAAAGAGAAGTTAGATAAATTGGGAGATAAAAATGTTAGTCGTGATAAGCCTGCACAATCTGCCCAAAGTTACTATCAAGTTAAACAACAAGCGAGTTTGCCAATAAAAGTTGGTAAGTTTGATAGCGTGCGCTACTCGTTAATTCAAGTACGTCCCATTACAGGCAGACGTCACCAAATTCGTCGTCACTTATCGCATTTGCGTCATCCTATTATTGGTGACATCAACTATGGCGATAACAAACAAAACCCATTCTTTATCGAGCACTTTGGTTTTAAACGCCTGATGTTGATAGCTAAATCACTAGAGTTTAATCACCCGATTAGTAATGAAAGAATTAAAATATCGGCGCCGTTTGATGAGCAATGGCAACAGGTTTTTGATACCTGTCAATGGCCTTTAATCTAGGTTGTTTATTTCAATAGCAGTGCTTATCTATAAGTAGCTTTCAACTATTCTGACCTGCTGTCTCTTATACACATCTCCGAGCCCACGAGACCGTACTAGATCTCGTAT
>CAJXRC010000064.1 GCA_913058405.1 uncultured Colwellia sp.
TGGGCTCGGAGATGTGTATAAGAGACAGGACTTTAGGTGTGTTCATATCAATAATAGTTTGTTATTTTAACGTAATATATTCATCAGATTGGCTTACTAGATTATGGTTGGTAAAATCCCTAACCCTTTCTAAGACACCAAAAAACAAATTAAACTGGGAGAAATAAATAATGGTAAACATGTTAATTACATATCAACTTAATGACGGTGATGTTATTGAAATTAATCATCCAGAAGAGTTTGAATTTAAAGATTTAGATGGCAACAGTTTAGGTAATGCTCAGATTATCAAACGTCATAATAATGATCTCATATTAGCTGAAGCTGCATTTGTGATCTCAGCTGAACATGAGAGTATTAATATACCAAGCGATGCTGCTTTTATGGAATCCAAAGCTGGGGTGAAACAACCTTTTGACTTTAATGGTCTTGTAAAAGCCTGTGGTTTTTCTGCTATTAAATATAAATTTGATAGACAAGGTGATGAGAGCTCTGATTGGGTTGTCGCTTACCCTCTGTAGTCATTAAAATCCTCTGTAAAATAACGTTAAAGGCGAGCCATAAATGGCTCGCCTTTTTTGATTGTTTCACTTGAATAAATTCTCTTTATCTCAAACATTCCTCATTTAAAATTGCTCTCTAATTCATTTCATATCGACAAATAATATGGTATTTAAAATCACTGTGTGTGATCTCACTATTGCTTAGAAAACAGTAAAAAAACTGATTTTTTGCAAAATAATTGAAAAAATACGTTCGAATATGCCCATTAAGACGCCAACACGACTAAATAAGGGCACTTTTCATATCAAAACTATTACTTATAAAACACTTAAAAATAACATTTAACAGATTACTTGAAAGAGGAATTCTATGACCAATTCATTAATTAACGTAAAGAACAACTATACAAAAATTGCAGGGATAACCTATGCGCTCATTATTATTATAGCGACGTTTCCCCCGCTTATTTTTGATGTTGGATCTCTATTAAAAGCAGAAAATGCAGCAGCTAATATTGTCGGTCAAGAAGGTCTTTTTAGGCTGGCTATTTCAATCGAATTCTTAATGTTTGTTTTAGTCATGGTACTTTCTTGGGCTCTTTACGTTCTTCTAAAGCCGGTGAACGAAAACCTTGCATTACTGGGGTTAATTTTTAGGTTCGGGGAAGCACTCTTGGGGTGTGTGGTTATAATGCTCTATCTTGCTATATTGATACCCTTAAGCGGCGCCGAATATCTACAGGCGTTTGAACCCGCACAGTTGCAGGCATTGGCTAGATTTTTTGGTAACTTAGGTGGTGGAGTTGGCTATCACATCCTCTTGTTCATCATGGGTGTTGGTGGCGTTGTGTATTGTTACTTGTTCTACATCTCTAATTATATTCCAAGAATTTTATCAGTTTGGGGAATTATTACGTATGCAACGATGATGGCATATGGCTTTCTCAATATAGTTTTACATAATGCTCCCTCAGCATTGGTTTATGCAATGATTCCTGGCGCATTATTTGAACTAACAATAGGTCTGTGGTTAGTTTTTAAAGGCATCTCTGTAAACCAGAATCACAGCATATAGTCGCCAATTGGAACCAAGAAAAAGCGTCATAACTAGCCGTTTGCCGAATTGTGGATTTAGATACTATTTAATTTTATAATTACAGGGAGTCATAACAATCTTTTTATCTGGTAATGAAATGGTCAATCTTTTTCCCACAGTTATATATTCCTGCATGATGGGAATGACAATATTTGCTTTATTAGAGGTTTTCAATAGACCTAATGAAAGACAAAACGTTTTTCTTAAAGGTTTGTTGTTGTTATTGTTGATACATTTGGCGGGTGAACTTTTTATCTATTCAGGTGCATATGTTTATGCGCCAGCCTTAGCGGGGGCACAATTCCCGTTTAGAGTTTTGCTTGGGCCCGCGCTTTATTTTTATGCTCATGCGACGATGTCACCAGACAAAAAAATAGGGAAACAGTTGTGGGCACTCGCCTTATCTGGACCTCTGCTAGTGTTGCTGGCGATGCTGCCTTTTATTTTTATGATCAGTCCCGCAGAGAAACTGGCCCTCGCTAATCCATTAACTAGAGACCCAGAACTTTGGCAAATAGCTGTATTTACTTGCTTATCGACGACTTTTGTCTTTATTTCATTCACCGTTATATTCTTAATAATGGCCTTAAAACTCCATAATTCTCATCGTCAACAACTCTTAGAGCGCTTTTCTGATATTGAGCAACGTTCAGTAGATTGGTTTAGACCTGTACTGCTAATTTGGGGAACTGTCTGGTTAATGTATGCCGTCGAGTTTTCACTCGGTGCCTTGGGTTGGTTTTGGTTTGGATCTGGCAAATTGCTACCTGTTTTAGAGGTTTTTGCGCTGGCTATTTTTATACAAAAAGCATTAAGCCAAAAAGTGCTTAACGAAACCGAGAAAGGTTTACCTCGCGCTAATCAGACTAGAGCAGCTTTACTCAGTGCTGAAAGAATGCAATTGATTGCGTCAAAACTGGAACATGCAATGAAAGAAGATAAGTTGTTCTTGCAAGATAACCTATCGCTAAACAAGCTTTCAGAATCCATTTCCGAATCTGAAAATCACATTTCAGAAACACTCTCTCAATTTTTACACACCAAATTTTTCCAATTTGTTAATAGTTTTCGAATTGAAGAAGCGAAAAAGGCTTTACAGGATAGCGACAAGTTAATTACGAGTATTGCCTTTGATGTCGGTTTTAATTCTAAATCGACATTCAATACTGCGTTTAAAAAAATCGTGGGTGATAGTCCATCAGCATATCGAAATTCACTGTTGGACAATAATCAAAAAGTACTTTGAATAAATAGGTCAGAATAGAGCTCTTTGGCAGACAAGTCACTTCATGGTGATGACTTTATGATTGTAAGTTCATGATCAGAAGTTCAAGTATGCCGATTTACTAAGTCCAAAATTAACAAGCCTATAGTTAAAAAGCCCAGAGTTAACAGGTCACCAAAATAGGGCGCATGGAGCGCCCTATATTTTAGTCGTTATTATCCCAAATTTGGAATCAAGGCAGGAATACCAGGTAACATTCCTACGGATGCCATTACGGCGGTTAACACAACAAACATAATACTTGGGATAACCCAACGACTCATCTTACTTAACCCTGAACTACGTTCTTTACAGCCAACCAAGCCAAGGTTGTCGAGCAACATAGTTAACGCCCAACCAAATGCTGGGTTAACTAGTGCTGACGAAAATACCACAATAGCTGCTGACTGAGTTGTTTTACCTTCACGTGTCATTTCCATTCCGGCTTCAAGCAACGGGATAAATACCCCCACTATTAATGCTACGCAAAGCACGGGTTGCCATATTGCTAAATCCATAGGATAACCCCATAACGCCGCTATGATACAAAACAGCGCAGTGAGTAGGGCGCCTGCAGGAATAGGTCGCTTAGCAATAGCTGCTGGTACTATATAAGTGCCCCAAGACGAGGTGAAGTTTGCCCCACCAAGCAGGGAACCAAAGGTTTGGCGGATAGACGCACTTGTCATGGTATCGTCAATGTTCATATGTACTTTTTCAGTACGTTCAGGGTAATTGATTTTTTGAAATACTTGATGACCTAAGAAGTCAGGCGACCACATTGCTACCGCTAAAATAGCGAAAGGCAGTACCACAATAAAACTTTCTAATGTTGGTAAACCAAGCATCCAACCGGTATTTTCGCCCCACCAATACATTGGATTCATGTTAGGTAAGCCCGGACCTGTTTGAAACTCAAACGGCGCACCCAAAGCAAAGGCGAGTGTTCCGCCAAGCAAGCAACTCAAGGGTACCGCTAACCAACGTTTACCCCAGTGTTCAAGTAATGCATACAAGATTATGGTACAAAATATAACGATAAAGGCAATGTGTGCCATACCTATTCCATCTGCCCAAGCGAACAATTTATTTACTTGTGAAATGGTACCGACAAAACCGAGGTAGAGTAATAAACCACCACAAACGCCTTTGCTGGTAAGGTTTGCCAGCATACTTCCGCCTTTACTAATAGCTAACAGTAAACCCAAGGCACCAATGAGCAACCCAAGCGCCATAGGATGACCACCAGCGGCAACAACAATAGGAATAAGCGGGATTAGCGGGCCGTGAGTACCGGCTAGGTTAGCTGTGGGTAATATAAATCCTGAGAAAAGAATGATAAAAATAGAAACAATCAGTAATTCATAGCGGACATTTTCTAATATGAAACCTTTATCAAGGCCAAGAGAAGCGGCGAATGTTGCTGCTATAGCACCCACCATAACCACTTTACCAATAGTCGCTGCCATTGCAGGGATAGTATCTTCTATCTCGAAGCGGTAATCTCGAAAAGGTAAATTAGGTCGCCAGCGTTTGGGCGCCATTATTTGCAATTCGTGCTCTAAATATTCATCTCGGTTATTAAATGCTGAACTCGGCTTATGTTTTTGCTGGTAGCTAAATTCATCCCCATTTAGCCCATTCCCATTTTGTTGAGAATCACCTTTTTGCTCATGTGAGGCTTTTGAAGTATTGCCCATTATTATTCCTTTT
This sequence comes from uncultured Colwellia sp., assembly GCA_913058405.1. GTDB lineage: Bacteria > Pseudomonadota > Gammaproteobacteria > Enterobacterales > Alteromonadaceae > Colwellia. The sequence continues at coordinate 4,577 of CAJXRC010000064.1, forward strand.
GCTCACTTACTAAAAAAGCGCTATATCATTTAAGTTGTCCCATATTTTATCTCAACGCAGCATACGTAGCTAACAGCAAAGGCCACGTCTGCCTTAGCAATTAGTCTCGAATATTGCATATTAATGTTTAAAAAGTGAGCTTTTACTCTATTCCTTCATTTGATATAGCTTCACCGTTAAAAGGGACAAATAAAAAATGTTCAGAAAAAGAGACGGTGTTTATGTCACTTTTTTCTTCATCTTTGCTGAGTAAATGTGACGATTTTTATTCCTTTTCTGCGTTTATTTAAGCAGAAAAGCTAACTCTATTCTGTTGTGCTTATCACTAATTATTAGATAAAAATCTTGGCGCTAAGACGAGATCAAGTAAAAATCACCTTATAATTCCGCTTGTTACTAGTATGTAATCAATTTGTTACATGATTGTATTGAATATCATCGAAAAACTAATGAATAATTTCTCATATTTGCATAAGATATAGCGATAAATAATATAGGGATCTACTATGAAAAAGAAATATTTGGCAGTCGTCATAGCCGCAAGTTTAGCGTTATCTGCCTGTGTGGCAACCAGTTCAGATTCTGCTACGGGTAAGGGCGCGTCAGTACAAGCAACTGACAATAGTGCCAATAAAGTTTTTAGCCAAAAGTACTTATTTAAAGAGTTATCTAATGGTTTACGTGTATTAGTGGTAAAAACGGATTACCCCGATCTTGTTTCAGTACAAATCCCGGTATCGGTAGGCTCTCGTGATGAAGATGAAGTTGGTAAAACTGGCTTTGCGCATTTCTTTGAACATATGATGTTTAAAGGCTCAGATAAATTCCCACAAGATGTTTATTCTGATTTATTTAAAAATGCTGGTGTTGATAACGGTGCTTACACGACCAATGATTACACCAATTATCATTTAGATTTTTCTAAAGACCATTTAGATAAAGTATTAGAGATACAAGCGGATCACTTTAAAAACCTTACTTATACTGATGCCCAATTTAAAACGGAAGCATTAACAGTAAAAGGCGAATACTTAAAAAACAACGCTAGTCCGACGCGAAAGTTATTAGCGGCGGTACGTAAAGAAGCATTCGATACTCATACCTATAAACATACCACTATGGGTTTCTTTGAAGATGTAGAAGCAATGCCAAGCCAAATTGCTTACGGTGAAAAATTCTTTAACCAATTTTACAAACCAGAATATGTGTCGTTAGTGATTGTCGGTGATGTTGACCCACAAGCCACTATGGCGATGGTAGAAAAGCATTGGGGTGCTTGGAAAAAGGGTGATTTCGTTAATGATATCGCTCCAGAGCCAAAACAAGAAGCTGCCAAATATGTTCATGAAAAGTTTGATGGTTTACCAGGACATTGGTTATTAGTTTCTTATAAAGGCGCTGATTGGCAACCTAAGGAAAAAGATCGTGCTGCGTTAGATTTAATTTCTGAATTGTATTTTTCAAATAACTCAGCCTTATATCAGGAGTTAGTGGTAGATAAGCAGTTGGCAAGCCAAATGTTTAACTACAACCCTGAAACTAAAGATGCGGGTTTACGTCACGTATTTATTAAAGTGAATGATGAAAAAGATTTAGCTACTGTACGTGATGCGATAAATCGCACGTATGCGAAAATTCGTACTGAGTTAGTGTCAGCAGAAAAGCTTGATAATTTAAAATCAAATCTGAAATATAGTTTTGTGAATAGCTTGGATTCTTCAGAGTCTATTGCGGCAACACTTGCCAGTTATATGCACTTCGATCGTGATCCAGAAACGATTAACCAACTTTATAATAGCTTTGATAATATTTCAGCGGACGATATTAAACGTATCGCTAATCAATATTTTATTGATGAAAACCGTACAACAGTAACGTTATCTGCATTAGATAAAGTGGTTGGCTTTGACCAAGAAGTTGACTTAAATGGCGCGGTTGCAAAAATTGAGATGGACAAGGCTAACCCTAGCGCACCACAGTTTGCGGTATTGGATAATACCAATGACTCGCCGTTAATTGATGTTAACTTCCTATTTTATACTGGTGCTGCTGCAGATCCGGTCGGTAAAAAAGGCGTGGCGGCATTGACCGCGCGTATGTTAACTCAAGGCGGTTCTCAAACGCGTAGTTATGAAGACATTAAGAAAGGTTTATATCCGCTTGCCGGAAGCTTCTCGTCACAGCTAGATAAAGAGATGATGTCATTTACTGGCCGTGTTCACAAAGACAATGCGACACAGTGGTATCAATTGATCAGTGATCAATTATTGAATCCGGGCTGGCGTGAAGATGACTTTAAGCGTCTGAAAAAAGAGTTAATCGATGGTATTAAGTCGGGTCTTAAATCTTCTAATGATGAAGAGTTAGGTAAAGAAGTGCTTTATAGCGAACTTTATCAGGGCCATGTTTATGAAAACTTTAACAGTGGTGATTTATCTGACTTAGCAGCAATCACGCTTGAAGATGTTAAAGCGTTCTACAGCGCGCAACTTACACAAGCTAAATTACACTTGGGTATCACTGGCGCTATGCCGACTGCTTTAAAAACACAGTTAATGACCGACTTAACGGCATTACCTGTGGGCGATGAAAAGCGTTTAAGCATTGCTAAAGCGCCTGTATTAAAAGGTCATCATGCAACTATTGTTGAAAAGAATGCGCAATCAACTGCTGTTTCTTTTGGCTTCCCAATCGATACTATTCGTAGTGATAAAGATTGGGCCGCGCTTTGGTTAGTTCGCTCTTACTTCGGTGAGCATCGTAGTTCTAACAGCTACTTGTATCAGCAAATCCGTCAAGCACGTGGTATGAACTATGGTGATTATTCTTACATTGAATATTTCCCACGTGGTATGTACCAAACTAAGCCTGATTCAAACTTAGGCCGTTCAAGCCAAATTTTCCAAGTATGGTTACGTCCTTTACGTTCGAATAATGATGCGCATTTTGCTACACGTGCAGCCTTGTTTGAACTGGATAATTTGATTGAAAATGGCATGAGCGAAAAAGACTTTCAAGCAACACGTAATTACTTAACTAACTATGCGCCGCAATTAGTTGCTAGCCAAGACCAGCAATTAGGGTACGCCTTGGATAGTGAGTTTTATCAAACAGAAGAGTTTGTTAAATATGTTCGTGGCGAGTTTGCAAAACTAACGTTAGACGATGTGAACCGTGTCATTAAAGAAAACTTACAAACAGATGATATTCACTATGTTTTCATTTCGAACGATGGTAAAGATATGCAGCAACGTTTGTTGTCTGAACAAGTATCACCGTTGAAATATAACAGTGAAAAACCTGCAGAGCTTTTAGCTACCGATAAAGTTATTGAAAGCTACAAGTTAACGCTGCCGTCGAAAAATGTTGAAGTGATTGCGGTAGATAATGTGTTTAAGTAAATCTTAAGCACAATACCAATCGGATTAATAAATTAGTCCGATTGGTATAACTCAGCATTAAATCGACTTTGATAAAACACCACGCTTGACGTGGTGTTTTTATTTTTACGGTTAAATAATTTACGTCACCACAACCTCTGTAACTCGCTAAGTAGGTTCAGATAAATTAACCGACTGTAAATACAATGGGAGCATTAGTTGGCTTGTAGCGTTCGTTAGTGACGCTGGCATTGATAAATTTAATACCTTGATGTTCAACTCTGCCATATCCCTCATGAATGTGTCCGCAGATATGCACTTTGGGTTTTATTTCTTCAATCTTAGTTAATAGCTCCTCACAACCGGTGTTTTCACCGCTATCAATTTTGTCTAACAGGCCAAAAGCAGGTCCGTGGGTAATGAGTATATCAACATCATTACTGATCAGATCCCATTTCTCTTGCAAGGCTTTACCGCGCGTTAAGTTAAAAGCCCAGTTTTGAAACCTTGGTTGCCATGGTGAGCCGTAAAATTTCTGCCCCGCTATTGTTATCGATTCATCTTCTAAATACACAGCATTGGTTAGTATTTTTAAGCTGGCTTCTTTTTGACGCTCAAAACACCAGTCGTGATTACCCGCTATGATGATTTTATGCTGATGAGGTTGCTCACCTAACCAGTCATTGAAATCCTTGAGTTCTGATAACTTTCCGTGCCTGGTAATATCGCCAGCATGAATGAGAACATCACCATCGGGCAGTTCTAGATTGCTATACATACCATGTGTGTCAGAAATAGCGACGCACTCTAGCTTTGTTATCATTGTAGTGAACCTTATACTTTGGAATTATTTGCTAAGCAGCCAATCGAAACCATTATTTGAAACGAAACAGCGCTAGGGCAGAGCGTTAAAAATTTTCCTATCTGCATTACTATTTTGATCGGCTACTTGGGTTGACTACATTTATAATATAAACGGACTGTTTTTTACAATAGTATTGGTGTTTTTTGGGAGATTTAAGGGGATTTAATATACTAATTGGCTTGGCGTATTATTTCGTTTTAACTCTTGTTGTTGTTGTTGTTGTTGTTGTTGTTGTTGTTGTTGTTGTTGTTGTTGTGAACACTTTGCTAAGCAAAGTGCCAAACTCAAGTTAACTATAAATTCAGTAAGCTCAGTAAATCAGTAAACACAGTAGGGCAAGCTACACATTAACAACCTTACTGAGTTGAATTGATATAGCGCTTTTCAGAGAAGTTTTCAGCTAGAAAAACCTGCAAATCAGCGAGTTGTTTGTCTGAGAACCATTTTTTATGTGCTTGATAATAGTCTTTAGTTTGATAAACCTTAGCGAGTATTTTATTAATATCGGTAATAACACGTCGCCCTAATGGACTTTTCGAGCAATTGAAGTGGGCAATAAGGTAAGGAGGCGCGCCAGCAATAGTATATTGTTCTATTAGCTGTTTTTGGTCTTCATTTGGAGTTATATCCACAGGTAAAGCGAGGACAAAATCAACACGCGATTTATACAACATGGATGATAGCGCGACAACACGCTTATTACCGCCGCGGTAATAGATGTTTTCAGGTTTTATCTTTTGTATTTGTTGATCAAGAAAAATACCAAAAGACACGTCCTGTGCAAGACCCAAGGTTTTTTCAGGTAGTAAGGTAAAAACACTGGCAAGATCTTTGATTTCTCCCTCAGCATTAAATAATTGCTGTGGTAAAGCTGACGTTTGATTAAAGCGGTAAAGTTTATGGGTTAGGTAAAAGCTTTGAGGATCTGAAAAAAGCGAATGTTCTCGGCGCTTTGGCGTACTTGCCCTATTGGCCACGCAGGCATTGTCATTTGTTTTTAACACTCGGTTCATGCGACTTGCGGTCACGCGCTCAATTTTTACATTGTATTGACTTAATTGTTGAATAATTAAGTTTTCAATATAAGAAGCGGTTGACGTTTCAGCCGAGGTTTTAGCTAATAGATCTCTATTTTCAAGTTTATCTTCGACTAGCCAAATGATTTTTTCCTTGTGCACTTGATCATTTATATGATCACTTTGCGCTGGAGCGCTAAAAAAAGCGCCAATAAAAACAGTAATACTAATGAACGTAGCTATTATTGATGGCTGGAAAAATAGATTCAAAGGGAAGGTCTGCTGAGTGTAACTTACGGCTATTTTAACTGTATTTTAGTTAATAAAATAGCTTAGATAGCGGCAAAGTTAGTCTTTATGGGGATTTTATAGATAATCGTTATGTACAATAATTGCGGTTGTGTAAGCCTTAATTTACTCACTTTTCTCAAGGGTAAGTTAACTGATTGCTAACTGCTTGTTAGCTTAGACAAACTTTGTTCAAATTGCCGTCAAACGAAGGTTTATGCACTACAATACTTTGATCATCATCCTTGATGAACAAAGCTAACACTGTTATTTCTTACGCTATGGTGTCGATAATAATAACTTCACAATCAGTTGTCGCTCTCAAGGTTATTGATCTCGATTGACTAACTTCGGCGCCATCACCTTTGTTCATGGTTATTTTTCCTGAATTATCTTCTACTTTGAACATGCCATCAGAGGCTAATACATAGGCTTGATGTTTAATGTCATGCTCAATCAGGGTACCTTGTGCTAATTTACCACCGTAGATACGCGCTTCTTGATTGATAAAAAGGGCTTTGTTTTTATCTTCAGGATAACCTGATGCCAATAACGTAAGGGATGATGCTGGCTCGGTAGGGAATTTTTTACTTTCCCAGCGAGGCGCTACGTTATTTTTATTGGTTTCAATCCATATTTGATAAAAGGTTAACGGGTCTTTGGTGCGATTATATTCTGAATGCACAATACCTGTTCCTGCACTCATCACTTGCAGCTCACCCGTTTTAGTTATGCCTTGATTACCCGTGCTATCTTTATGAGTAATTTCGCCAGAACGAATAAAGCTAATTATTTCCATATTTCGATGTGGGTGCGAGGGAAAGCCCATACATGGCTCAACCCAGTCATCATTGACTACGCGTAACTTTCCAAAGCCCATACGAGTAGGATTATAGTAATTAGCAAAGCTAAAGTGATGTTTGGATTTGAGCCAACCGTGATTGGCACCACCAAGACTCTTATAGGGATAATGTTTGATCATGATAAAAAGCTCTCCAATGGTTTTTTGTTAGTTTGTTGAGCCTTGTTTATGCTCACCGATTATCTTAAAAACAGTTTGTTCAATTACTTTTGGGGTGATTGAAACTTGATGAATAAATATTAATTGTTTACATTATGAGAATAAACATCAGTTAACTGAAAACATAGTTAACTAAAAGGAAACAAGCTCTAGTGATCATCAGGAGGTGATATGGGACAACTTGAAGATATGTATATTTTTCTGCGTGTTGTTGAAACCGGCAGTATTACCAAAGCAGCAGAACAAATGAATATTGCTAAGTCAGCGGTAAGTAAGCGCTTAGCTTTGTTAGAGCAGAAGCTGGGTATTAAGTTAATAAACCGTACGACCCGAAAGTCTAGTATTACCGAGGCAGGTCAGCGCTATTATCAACGCAGTAAATTAATTATTGATGAAGTCGATGAGCTAAATAGCCAAACGTCTAGCAGCAAAAGAGCATTAGAAGGCACACTTAATATTGCTGTGCCATTATCGTTTGGATTGACTCACTTGGCACCTGCGCTTGATTTGTTTTTGCAGCAGCATAGTGATTTAAAGTTGAACATTAATTTTTCAGATCAAAAAATAGATATTGTTGAGCAGGGCGTCGATTTAGCTTTTCGCATTGGCCAGTTAGATAATTCTAGTTTGCAAGCCAGAAAAATAGCGCCGATAAAACATGTGTTATGTGCGAGTCCTGAGTATTTAAAATTACAGGGCGAGCCAAAGACGCCCAATGATTTAAAAAACCATAAAGTGATTAAGTACGGCAATTTAGATCAAGGCGGTCTGAAATTATTAAACAAAGAGGGCGAAGAGCATATTGTGCATTTTGAGCCACATATTATTGCCAATAATGGCGATTTTTTGAAATCATTGGCAGAATCAAATCACGGTATCACTTATTTACCTAGTTTCATTGTATGGCAGTCGTTAGCCACTAAAAAACTCGTTCCTGTTTTAGCAGAATATAAAATAGAAAGTATGTATGCCTACGCTGTTTATCCACCGAATAGGCATTTACCGCTGAAAGTACGTAGTTTGATTGATTTTTTAGTTGAGCGATTTGGTAATGATCCTTATTGGGATCAGTATTAATTTATCTACGATGATTTGTTTGAATTAAAATGAAGGCAATGCCTTGGCTATGACTTCATTATCTACTGCTCACTGCTCCTCAAATAGTCTTTCTTATTCAGCACTAGCTTTTCCTTAAAAGTTAAGACACCACCTTTTCAATAGCCTCCTCAATAGCACTACCAATAGAACTCTCAGCATTATTCTCAATAGCTTTTTTAATCAACTACCAAACCAGCAACTCACTTGCTCACTCAGTCGGCTAGTAAGTCTTAATACTATTCATCTATTGTTCTCTAAATGGGGATAATGTTTTCTTATTTGTCATGTTTATCCTTATTTTGATTACTTATAAGATAACCACATCAAGCAAGTAAGTCGTTTTACAGATGACTTACACACTAATAAATAACACGTTATCTAACGTAATTAAATTTGGAGATTTACTATGAATACATTACAAAATTTTGCAGCGCCAACCGGTCGTTTCTTGTTAGCCATCATGTTCTTTACATCGGGGCTTACTAAAATATCTCAATACGCGGGAACACAAGGATACATGGAGGCTATGGGTGTTCCAGCTTTCTTATTACCTTTGGTTATTTTAGTCGAGGCGGTGGGTGGTTTAGCTATTATTTTAGGCTGGAAAACAAAATATGCCGCCATTGCGTTAGCTGGTTTCAGCATACTTTCAGCATTACTATTTCATGCCGACTTTAGTAATCAGGCAGAAATGACCAACTTCATGAAAAACATCGCTATTGCGGGTGGTTTTTTAACATTGTTTGTACACGGTCCAGGTGCATTTTCTTTAGATAATCGTGCGAATAAAAAGCATGCTTAACAAACGTTAAATAAACAATCGCATTAACAATGAGTTTACTTGTAACACAATAATTAAGTGAAGTAGTGATAGCACAAAACGTGCGTGTCTACTTTACTTTTTTTATCTACACATAATTTATATTTAGAGAATATTAGGAGGTCACATGGGACTTTTAGTTGAAGGAAAGTGGAAAAACGAATGGTACGAAACAAAGTCTACTGGCGGTCGTTTTGAGCGCAAAGCACCTAGCTTTCGTCATTGGGTGACTAAAGACGGTAGTGCTGGAATATCAGGTGTTGGTGGTTTTAAAGCTAAGCCGAATCGTTATCATTTATATGTGTCTTTAGCGTGTCCTTGGGCACACCGCACCATTATCTATCGTAAACTTAAAGGTTTAGAGGGCATGATTTCGATGTCGGTAGTGAATGCTTTTATGGGAGATGAAGGCTGGACCTTCGCGCCTGGTGAGGGCGTGGTAACAGACCCTATTTTAAACGCGATGAACGTGCATGAAATATATACCGCTGCTCAGGCTGATTATACTGGGCGAGTAACAGTACCCATTTTATGGGATAAGAAAACAAATACTATTGTGAGTAATGAATCACCTGAAATTATTCGTATGTTCAATTCAGCATTTGATGACGTTGGCGCATTGCCGGGTGACTTTTCACCACCAGCACTGTTAGCAGAAATTGATGAGCTTAATGAATTCATTTATCCAACGATTAATAACGGTGTCTATCGTGCTGGTTTTGCGACAACACAAGAAGCTTATGAAGAAGCGGTCACTGAAGTATTCAGTGCGCTTGATACCTTAGAATTACGGTTGGAAGATAGTCGTTACTTAACAGGTAATACTATAACAGAGGCTGATTGGCGATTATTTACTACCTTAGTTCGTTTTGATGCTGTTTATGTCGGGCATTTTAAATGTAATTTACGTCGCATTGTCGACTATCCGAACATTTGGGGCTATTTACGCGATTTATACCAAGTTCCGGGTATTGAAGAAACCGTAGCTATGGATTATATCAAAGCACATTATTACGGTAGTCATGAAACCATTAATCCAACACGGGTAATACCTGCTGGTCCTGATATTGACTTTCATATGCCTCATGGACGTGAACAATTGTTGGCTTAATACAAAGGCTGTATTGTATAAGAGACCTCACAGCACTGGATACTAGTTTGCTCAGTGTTGTGAGATAAAAAGCAGGTTAATGAATGCTTAATACAGGTATTTTCATCAGTTCTCTTTTTAATACACTTTTAGCTATCTCAGGCGAAACTTCATAAAACTCATTCACGTATTGTTCTGCATAAAAATGCTTTCTCAGCTGCTTTTTAATCTGACATGGATTATTGCAAGGCGAAGAAAAATACAATTTATAATCACCGGGGCCTTTAGCTGAAAGTGATTTAGCATACTCTTCAGTATCATCAGGAGTACAGCCAATTTTAATCACATTGGAGAAAATTGAATGGGTCATTATATAGACATTACCGAAAGCAACGTTGTCAGACTTTATGCCCTGTTGTGAATTATCCATACTCATAAGTAAGTTCTCATTGACGAATAAAATGTGCAATTTAGTCGTCTTTTTTTAGTAGTTAAGTCTCTTCTTGATAAGGCTACTGTAGCGCGTGTGCTGCTTGGGAATATTGATCTTCTCTTGTTTTGTACCTCTTGATTGACTATTCGAACAGGGAGTTGATACGGATCAATGAACCTGCATAAAGCTGCTAGTTTAGCTGGTGGCCAGGAAGAGGGTATTTGATTTATTAATTAATGTTCAAGCAGTGCTTAATGATACTTCTTAGTAATTCCCATAATAGGCTAGTTAGCACTATCAAAAGGAATGTCGATGAAGTCTAGTATTTGAGATATGATTAAAATAAAATTAATAAAGTAGAAATTTATGTCACTTCCACCGTGCCCCAAATGTAATTCCAAATTTATTTATCAAGATCAAAATCTGATGATTTGCCCTGAGTGTGCACATGAATGGGATCCAGCAGAACAGCTTGCTGAAGTAGAAACTTTTACTGTTAAGGACTTCAATGGAACCCTGTTAAATGAAGGCGACAAAGTTACTATGATTAAAGATCTTAAAATTAAAGGCAGTTCTCAAGTACTCAAAGTGGGTACTAAAGCTGTTATCAGAAGAATAGTAGAAGGTAAAGATCATCAACTTGACTGTAAAGTAGATGGAGCAGGTGAAATGATGGTTACCGCCAAGTTTGTGAAAAGGGCTTAACTAAGCAAGGCAGAATAAGAATTTAAAACTGAACTCAGTACCGCTAATGGTTTGCTTAGTTCAGCTTAGCACCGCCATAAATAGCTATAATGAGTCAGTGGTTTTATAAAGTGTTACATCATAGTGTTGTGGTTAAAAACTATAGAGCGTCTTTAGTTAGCAATAATAAGTCGCCGCTTTTAACAATATTTAACGCATTTTCATTGGTATCAATTAGCTCAATACGGCTATCTTTTGAGTCAGTAACTTTGTTGCAGCTAAAATCACACCCTGCCTTATTGAAGGCGTAACTCCCTTGCTCGGTAAGTATCACGCCTTTTGCACGCGAAACCTTCAATGCCGTTATGAATGCGAATAATTTTTTATAGTTAAATTGGTACTTGTCGGAAAAAATCCAACCTTTACTGAAATAACCCTCGCCATTATTATTTAGCTCAATAAACCCTTCTAGTGCTAGTCTCGTTTGTAGCGCTTGGCTCTGCTCAAGTTCTTTTTTATAACCGTCTTCAATCTGATGTGAACTCTCGTGTAAAGAGGGGACCGCAATACCAATAATTGGTTTGGTCACTCTCACTGTTTTAGGTTGTTGCGCTAACCAACTAGGGTCAATGTTGCCATGCTGCATTAGGTGTAACGGTTTATCTATTAACTCATTTTCAGTAATAAAAGATGCTAAGTTTTCTTTGTCCTGCACTGAATAGGTGTCTGCTTTTGCCGCTAAGATAGTGTCTGCCACGTTGAGTTGCTGCACAAATGATGGATGCTCTGTGTAGCGTTTATCGATAAGATTTCGAGCATCGACTAAACAGAGTATTGACTGTAGTGATATTGTTTCTTGAAACTTTCCTTTGCTTAATACTTCGACCACTTCTTTTGGGTGACCTAAACCTGTTGGCTCTATCAATAGTCTGTCAGGTTTTGCTTTCGTAATAAGTTGATTCAATGCCACTTGCATAGGTACGCCAGAGGCACAGCACATGCAACCACCTGGTACTTCACGGATAAATACACCTTGTTCATTACTGCTACCAGCGAGTAATGCAGAATCTATCCCTATTTCGCCAAATTCATTAACGAGTACAGCCCAATTTTCATTGTTAGGTTTATTGGCAAGTAATTGCAATATTGCTGTCGTTTTTCCTACCCCTAAAAAGCCGGTAATGAGGGTCGTGGGGATAGCTGAAATTTTTGGCGATATCTGGCTAAACATGAATATTACTCGGCTTAAGGCAAAAATTGATAAGATCGTAGTACCGTAAATGGTTAGGTATAAATACTATCACAAGCTAATCATTTCTTTATCCAGTGTTTATTAGATCTTTTTTAATAATGTTATGCTTTGAATGGGCGATATGACGATTATACCCGTTACCAATCAAAGTGCAGGATTTCAGTGGGAATTAAAACCACTTTAGGCAAGGCAAATAATTTAAGCATACATTCTATGGTTTGATTAGTTAACGCCGACTAAAGTAATTTTAAGCCCTTCAAAGAAGCGATTGAGCAATATCACTCCATCGTTGCTGTGACTTATAATGGCGCTACATGGATGTAGCTTACTAGAGAATGCAGGAGCATATTCTCCTGAACAGCCATTATTTCATCACAGCGCCTTTAATTGAAATTGCTCAAACACAAATTGAAATTGCTCAAACACACTGAAATATGCATCTTGAATGGTAACGGGTATAACTATTAAATCATCTAATTTATAAATACAATAGGAAGCATTATTATGAAATTATTAGCCTTTGCAGCCAGCAGCAGTTCAAAATCAATCAACAAACAATTAGCCACATACGCCGCTTCATTAGTGCCGAGTGCTACTGTTGAAATATTAGATATAAATGATTATGAAATGCCATTATTTAGTCAAGATAAAGAAGAATTGTTAGGTCAGCCCGAAGCGGCAAAGTCTTTTTTCGCTAAGCTAGGTCAAGCCGATGCTATTATCATTTCATTTGCTGAACATAACGGTTCATATACTGCAGCCTATAAAAACTTATTTGATTGGACTTCTCGTATAGATCAGAAGCTATTTCAGAACAAACCTATGGTATTACTAGCAACATCACCAGGTCCAGGTGGCGCTCAAACGGTATTAACTGCCGCAACAGGATCTGCACCTTATTTTGCTGGTGATGTAAAAGGAAGCGTTTCAATTCCTAGCTTTTTCGATAATTTCGATAGTGAAAAACAAACAATCAGTAACCCTGTTATCCTAGATGAATTAAAATCGGCTCTTGCCCAGCTAAGTTAATTCTATTTTAACCTTGAGCTAACACCAGAATAATAACCATCAATCTGCTTTAACAAGGTTGATGGTTATTTATGCGTAGCTAAGGCTGATTTTTATTCTATTCTACTTATTCAATACTCAAAAATATTGCCGTATTCCTTCCTCAATTGATTCAAGTTATGAGCTATAACATTTTACCTGGGCGATATTGCACTTAGCCCTTGAATAGTGCGACAAGTTAGCATAGATTTAGTTACATTCTGTTTGCTCAATACTCAATGATTATTCTATGACTCCAGTTAGTTTTTTTCCGCACAAAAATAATGAAATGTTTGTTGAAGATATTGCCCTTAGCGATATTGCTCAGCATGTTCAAACTCCTTTCTATTGCTATTCAAGCTCAGCTATTGAAACAAGTTTTCAAGCATACCAAAGCGCTTTTAGTAGCCAAGATGCTCTGATTTGTTATGCAGTAAAAGCCAATAGTAACCAAGCCGTTCTTGCCACCTTAGCTAAATTAGGCTCAGGCGCAGATGTGGTATCAATGGGTGAAATTCGCCGTGCAATCACCGCAGGCATTCCAGCGGATAAAATTGTCTACTCTGGTGTAGCGAAAACCGAAGAAGAAATTCACTACGCATTATCTTTAGGTATTTTTCAGTTTAATGTTGAGTCTGAGCCAGAGCTAGAATTGATATCAAAAGTAGCCACTGCTCTTAACAAAACGGCGGCAGTTGCTTTTCGTATTAATCCTGATGTCTGTGCACAAACCCATGCAAAAATTTCTACAGGAAAAGCAGAAAATAAGTTTGGCGTCCCCATTTCTAAAGCGCGAATTGCCTATAAACGAGCAGCATCGTTACCTGGCATAAAGGTGCAAGGTGTTGATGTACATATTGGTTCTCAATTAACCAGTTTGGCTCCTTTTAAAGAAGCGTATCAACGAATAGCTGAACTTGTTGATGACTTAAGAGCTGACGGTCATGAAATTAGTGTTGTTGATGTGGGCGGTGGTCTGGGTATTACCTACCTTGATGAAGTTATCCCGAGTAAGCAAAGTTACGCTGACTTAGTGAAGGCGCAACTTGGACATCTCAATTGCAAAATAATTATTGAGCCAGGTCGCTCATTATTAGGCAATGCAGGCATTCTCGTTTCAAGTGTTGTTTTTGTTAAAAACGGTGAAGAGCGACAGTTTTTGATACTTGATGCGGGTATGAATGACTTGATCAGACCGAGTATGTATGAGGCATATCATCAAATTATTGCAGTGAATAAAGGTGCTAACGCATTAAAAACCTATGATGTAGTAGGTCCAGTGTGTGAAACAGGCGATACTTTTGCTAAAGCAAGGCAAGTGCACGAGTCTGATGCAGGTGATTTAATAGCGATTATGAGCAGTGGCGCTTATGGTTCAGTGATGTCATCTAGCTACAATACGCGTATGTTGGCGCCTGAAGTAATGGTGAAGGGTACTGAGTTTGCTGTAGTAAAAAAACGTCCAAGTTATGAAGAGATTATCAAACAAGATATTATCCCAAGCTGGCTGTAAATTAAATTGGGTCACTCATAATATTCAGTAGCTATATTATTATAGTTACTATAGTCAGGCTTATAGTATCGGTACTCATCCTTTCAAGTCTATTATATAAAAATGGCTTTTAATCCTGTCTCTTATACACATCTCCGAGCCCACGAGACCGTACTAGATCTCGT